>NZ_JBFROH010000004.1:0-31948 GCF_041471425.1 Vibrio sp. 10N.261.52.C2
GCTAATCCGCGATGAACCTTCTTTAAGGGCTGTATAAATATGATTACTTGTTATGTTCGATATGTGATTGATCCTAAAAAGGTAAATGAGTTTGAGGCATACGCAAAAATGTGGATTCCTCTGGTCGCTAAATTCGGAGGTCAACACAATGGTTATTTCTTACCGTCGGAAGGGGCGAACAATATTGCCATGGCGCTGTTTACCTTTGAAAGTTTGGCTGCCTACGAAGAATATCGGGTTAAGTCGTTGAGCGATGCTGAGTGCATTAAAGCGTTTGAATTTGCAGACGAAGTTGATTGCATCGTGAGTTATGAACGCAGCTTTTTTAGACCTGTTTTAGAGTGATAGACCTTGCAACGTATAGCGTGGTGGCATCTAATGTACTGATTCACTGTTTGTGTATTTAGGTTCTGGTAAGGAGTTAGTTTGGCTAAGAAATATTATGTGGTTTGGAAAGGTCGCACACCGGGTATTTTTACCACTTGGAACGAGTGTAAATCCCAAGTCGATGGTTTCGCTGGTGCGAGATATAAATCGTTTCCAACACTAGACGAGGCTGAGTCTGCTTTCGGTGGTAAAACGTCGTCTGCGTCAGGTTCTACTGCGACAAAGCCAAGCTCTGCGGGTAAGTCGACGAAAGCTAAGGTGCCGCCTCTTTCGGAGCAGCAAATCACAGATATGCCTTTTGATATCAAGATCTTTACCGATGGTGCGTGTGAACCAAACCCTGGTGAAGCAGGGACGGGGTTAGCGGTATACCAAAACAACCAATTAACCGAATTGTGGTATGGCTTGTATCAACCTGTTGGTACCAATAATACCGCTGAGTTGCATGGCCTTAAACAGGCGTTTTTGCTCGCAAAAGAGAAGCTAAACGCGGGTCTGTCTGTAGCGATCTATTGTGACTCTAAGTACTCGATAGATTGTATTACTAAGTGGGCAACGGGTTGGGAGAAAAAGGGCTGGACTAAGTCGGGCGGCGAGATCAAAAACCTCGATATTATTAAGCTGGCGTATGCGCTCTACCAAGAGCTGGCTTCAAAAATTACCATCTACCATGTGAACGGACACGTTGGTATTGAAGGTAACGAATTGGCCGATAGAATGTCGATTGTGGCTATTTCATCGAAAGAGCAACAACTCGCTCAATATCGTGACATCGAAGATATTGAGTCTATTTTGGCACTGCGAGCAGGCTAGTTAGGCTTCTTAATGAAAAGCTACTGAAAGTCACTGAAAGCATAAGTCGCCATCATTAGGCAGTGCTAGACGAGCGTTACATTTCAAATCAATGTAGCGCTCTTTTGTTTTTATGGTGCATAGTCGTTCTTGTGAGACGCAGCAGCCCTTGCGATGCTTACTGCCTGAGTTCATCCTTATTGAGCAGGGTTCTCTATCCAACGAGATAATTGCTGAGCTTGTTTGATCGAATTAAAACTGTCTTTCACTCTCTCACGTGCCTTTAAACTCATCGATGTTTTATCGTTACTGCTCAGCTGCGCGAAACGCTCAATCGCTTCTCTTAATTCTTCCACGTTTTTTTCGCTAACCACAAAACCTGTCTCTGGTGAGACGATCTCTTTGCATCCCATGATGTTGGTGGTAATGACTGGCGTTCCCACAGCCATCGCTTCTTTTAAAACCAGAGGCCCTGTATCCACACATCCGGTTTCGGAAAAACAGAAGGGCGCGATTAGGCTGTCATAATTCGATAGTTTCTCTTTCACCCATTCATGAGGCTTAGCGCCAAGAAAGGTCACGTTTCGAGTGAGCCCATTTTCTTTGACCTGCAATTTTAATTGTTGCTCTAAATCGCCAGTACCGACGATATCGAGATGAATGTCGAGAGGTTCGGCAATCGGCGCCAATGCATCAATAAGATGGTGGATACCTTTTTGCTCCACTAATCGGCCAAGGAAAACAAAGCGAAGTTGCTTCGTTTCGATTTTTGGGTTGAGTTGGAATTGTTTGGTATTAACTCCGCAATGCAAGAGTTTAATGTTTCCTTTCGCCATGGTATTGAAGTCAGCAAGCATGTCTTTACACACTGCAACCACAAAATCACTCGATGAGATTTTATGTTCAATGTCATAAGCGAACTCGTAAACATCATGACCATGAGCAACGAACGAACAGGTGATATTCAGCAGCTTTGCCGCGACGATGGCGTGAGCTGTGGTGTGCTGACAGAAATGCGCATGTACGTGTTCGACGTCGTTTTCCGCGAGTTGCAGCGCTAATTTAAACCCATAAGCGAACAGTGACTTTTTCGGCATGCTGGTTTGCTTAGAAATAAATGAGACAGCCTTGATGAAACCTATCCAGTTAATGCTGGCGACTTTACCCTTCCGAACATTTTTACCTATTTCGACAATGTCGTAGTCGAACTGTTTTTCACTGTTTTCAATTTTGAACGTCATTACACAAACATCGTGCCCACACGCTTTCACAGAGTCGACTTCTGTTTGAATGAAGGTCTCACTGAGTACTGGGTAGGTTGGCGCCACAAATGCTACTTTCTTCATTCCTTACTCCTCAAATCCATATGACTAAAGCTATCAAGCCAAGGTAATAACCAATAAAGCAAGATACGAACCAAGATCGAATCGTAGCTTTGGAGGGCTTTCTGATTGCTTTTCGATGGTTACCCCTTAAGAGGTGGCTCGTTTTCTCAAATTGATAATCAAATTGGAGTTGCAGTTTTTTTGAACATCTGTGTTTGGTCGTCATTTTGAGAATGGACGCGTAGGTGGCTGATCTAGATGTGATTTCATAGCAAGACACTCTCGGCATAGAAAATGCAACGTCACCCATATAACGTATAAATCTGAGGGCGTCATTATGGCTAAAGTAAGTGTTGTTATTCCTACCTACAATTGTTTGGATTACCTGCCGAAAGCGATTGGCAGTGTACTAAAGCAGACTCATCAAGATGTTGAGCTGATTGTCATTGACGATAACAGTAACGATGGAACGTCGACGTATCTTGCTTCTATAGACGATGAACGCATTATTACGTTGTCCACATTGGGTGTTGGTGCGCCTCAAGCGAGAAACCTAGGGATTGAAAAGGCGACCGGTGAATACATCGCTTTTTTAGACGCAGACGATTTCTGGTTTCCTGAAAAAATTGAGCGCCAACTCGAATTTCATCAACGTTACCCTGATCTCGCGATGAGCTTTACTAACTACGAGCATCTTACTGAAGATTACCAAGTAATAGTCGACTGCTTTAGTTACTGGTCGCAGTTTCAAGATCAAGATGAGCTGTTCATCAATATCGAGAACCCGTTGGAGTTCATCATAGAAAATAACGTGATTGGAACATCAACGGTCATGGTGAAAGCGGATGTGTTTTCTCAAACAGACAGTTTCAATGCTGACATCAAGTATGGGGAAGATTGGGAACTGTGGCTTCGAATGAGTGAAAACCATCAGATCGGTGTGTTGAACTCGGTGCAGGTTGGCTACTTGATGAGAGCGAGCTCTGTTACCCAAACTGAAAGTCTTAAATTGAGAAATTTGCAGTCTATAGAGACTATTCTTCAACATTACCAAAATGACAGTCAACGATGGAATCTACCCACTTCTAGCTTCAAAATCGCAAAGGCGAGAATACTGGAAGGTTATGCTGACTATTATCGAGGTTTACAACAGAATAGACAGGCTATTGCCTACAGTTTCCGTTCTTTGGTCATGTCACCTCAAAAACGCACATTGCGACACCTAATTGGAGACTGTAAAAGTTTCCTAAAGCCAGCTTGGTAAGGAAAAGGTGACGACTATGGGTTCTTTAAAGCAGTCGGCTTACTACGCCATCGGTATATTAATGATGAAAGGGATTTCATTGGTGATGATCCCGTACATTACGCACAATATGACGTTGGCAGAGTATGGTTCCTTAGAAGCCATTGTCTTGCTGGCAGACATTGGGACGATATTGTTCAGCTTCGGTATTGTCGATGCCATGTATCGTTATGTGGGTGTCGCCGAAGGTGATGAAAAGCAAAAGCTCGTCTCGAACTGCTTCACATTGAGCGTGCTGGTGTGCGTGCTTGGGGGCGCCTTGATTGCCCTCAGTATGCCGTTGTTAATCTTAATGTTGCCAGTTGAATTCCAGCCTTACCAGATACTGCTTCTGCTTATTCCTACCATGCTCGATGGGGCGATTTCTATCCCGCTAACGCTGATGCGTATGAACGCGATGGCGAAACGTTTTTGCATGCTCAATGTGTTGAAAGCCGGTGTTCAAGCCATCATGACTTTTGTTTTGCTTGAGGCTGGATACGGTATAGATGGCGTGTTGATTTCAGCTGCGGTATCCAGTGTGTTGCTAATGGTTTGTTTAGTGCGTTATCAATGGCAAGAGATGGGATCTTTTGGTTGCTTCAAATACTCGGCGAAGATCTTAAAATTCGGACTGCCCGTTCTGGTTGGCGGTGCATCAATGTATATGATCATGGGGCTCGACCGCTGGGTAATGGCAAGCTTCGTCGGTGTCGAAGAACTCGCGATTTATGCGGTTAGCGGAAAGTTCGCGTTGATTCTTGGTCTGTTGTTGCAGCCTTACGCGCTTTGGTGGTTTCCAAACCGAGTGGCCATGTTGCAACAACCTGATGGTAAGAAAGAGTGTGCAGACAGAGCGCTAGTCGGAGTGAACCTCGCCATTGTTTTAGGTTCGTTGATGATTCTAACGGTACCCGGATTTATTTCTCTCATTTTACCGAGCAGTTATCATTACGCGGGGGCCATTGTTGTTGCGCTGCTTGCGATTAGCGTTATCAAAAATGCAGGTGATTATCTTAACCTTGGTTGTTTCAGTGGCGATTCGAGTCAATCTCAAATGTGGATTCAAGGTGGATGTGCGGTCTTGGCGGCCATTGGTTATTTCACAGTGACGCCTATTTATGGCGTGTGGGGTGTTGTCGCGGTTCTTTGTGCAACTTATGTTGTGCGGCTCATGCTTCTGTATGTTGTAAGCCAAGCGATGGAACAATTACCTTATGAACACAGCAAGTGGGTAACCGCAGTTAGCATCGCATTAGTAGCGATAGCGAGTGATCAACTTCTGGGATTGGTGTTGGTTGATGTCCATGACTTTATTCTTGGATCGGCTGTTGGTGTAATCGCGCTGGTGGCCTTTGTTAAATACTCAGTGATCGTTGTCCCGCAAGCTCTGCTCGACAAGTTGATGCTGGGTAAGCAGTCTCACGCAAGTTAAAATAAAACACTGTTCATAATGTGTGAGATCCGATAGTATTTATAAATTCAATGAATACCATCAATGGAAAGATACATGAACAAGTGGATTGTGCTCTCAGCTCTATTCTCAACCTTATCGTACGCTTCGTCTGAATTGTCTAACCACGACGTACTCACTCAGCACTTTGACGTTCCTGAAGCTATCTCCTTAGAAAATCAAAACAGGGTATGTAATAGCCTTGTTTGTAGTTCGGTGTCTGCGCCAAAATCTGTTCCTGCTGTTGGCGACTTCCCAGAGCGAGAATCAAACCCAACGATAGATACAATTGCGAGCGCTATCTATTTCGTCGGTGAGATTGGTGTCGCCGAAAATCTAGCGACACCCGAGTACGAACAGTTTTTTGAGAACTGATTGAAAATTTACTGTATAGATTTGGTGCTTATTTTTTATGCAGTTACAAAAGATATGAAATGCTGTTATAAACGATAAGACCTTGTTTAAGGATTTTATAATCACGGCATTTGGCAATTAGGAAGCACCAATGGAAATCTGGAAGTTAATGCTATTCATCCCCGCTTGTTTTGCGCTCAACATGACTCCTGGCCCAAACAAT
This sequence comes from Vibrio sp. 10N.261.52.C2, assembly GCF_041471425.1. Classification (NCBI taxonomy): domain Bacteria; kingdom Pseudomonadati; phylum Pseudomonadota; class Gammaproteobacteria; order Vibrionales; family Vibrionaceae; genus Vibrio; species Vibrio sp. 10N.261.52.C2. Next base: position 5,817 of record NZ_JBFROH010000004.1, read on the forward strand.
TTGTTATCAATGAACAACGCCCGTTGTTACGGATTTCAGGCCGCCTTTGTCGCAGGCCTAGGAAGAATCCTCGCTTTTTCTGGCATGATTGCTTTGGCTGCATCTGGCTTAGCGGTTGTGCTTTATACTTCTGAAACGCTGTTTTTCCTGATCAAACTATTTGGCGTGATGTATCTGTTGTGGATCGCGTTCAACCTATGGCGCTCACACGCCAGTCCGGTCGTGGATATCGAACGAAATAAGAATTGGTTTGGTCTGTTTAAACAAGAATTTGCACTCGCTGCTGGCAATCCAAAAGCGATACTCATTTTCACTGCATTCCTTCCTCAATTTGTCGATGTTTCAGCGAACGTAAATACTCAATTCTTTGTTTTAGGTAGCACCTTTCTAGTGTTAGAAATGCTCGCGATATCGATCTACGCGGCATTTGGCTTATACCTCAGAAACTGGTTCTCTAAGCCACAAATGGCAAAACGTTTCAACAAAGCGTGCTCGGTTTTTCTTGCGTTATCTGGCGCAAATTTGTTGGTTATTCGACAGTAAAACATAAGTAACCTAATCTACTCCTCAGGCGTTAGTTAAGTGGCATCTTCGTTAAGGTAGTTCGTAAGCCTTTAGGCTGTTGATATATTATTAATAGCACCTTTGAGTTTGCATGTTTAAACTTGAGGTTCGGTTTAAATGAGGTCTATCTATGAATGTTGTTTGTGCGGAAAAACAAGAACTGGCTGATATCTACCAGCTTGAACATGCTTTGTTTGGCGCTCACGCCTATCCGCTGTTTTTCTTTCGTCAGGCCTTTGATTGCTGGGGAAAAGGTTTATTGGTTGCTAAGCAAGACTCAAAGATTGCTGGCTATGCCTTAACGACAACCACAGACAAGCAGAATGAGTTTTGGGTCCTCTCATTGGCTGTAGACCAGAATTATCGTGGCATGGGAGTTGGCCGGAAACTGATGCAACAGGCGGTTGAGCAGTTGCCTCGAGATGCTAGGCTTTTGCTCACTGTAGACCCAAATAACACATCGGCTCGTGCGCTTTATGCATCGATGGGGTTCGTTACCATCAAGCAAGAAGACAACTACTTTGGTGATGATGAGCCGAGGTTAGTGATGAAGCTCATCATCTAGATTGTTGCTAACGGTTTTTAACAAAGGCGCTTAACTAAATCAAAGGCTCACACTTCAAAGACAATCTCGTAGCTCTAGGTTAGCATCACGATACCGTGCATTAACACGACACTAGAGGTCAGCCGAGTCCTCATATCAAAGTAGCCATCAGGACCTTGGCTCTGGTTGTCTTCTCTCATCGTCCTTTCAGCTCGCCAAACCGCAATATAACCAAAGATGAGAATCAGAGTTGTCACTAGCTCTTTTTGTTCGCCAAGCAATACTGCCAGCCAAGCGATGAGCACAATCGCGTTGCTTATTAGCAGTGCTTTGTTACTTGATTGGCTTTCAAAGTTTTCGATGCCATTTGCCCACAAGATCCCTGAAAGAAAACTCAAAATTGCCACGCTGTAGGTGATGAACAGCGTTTCACCGCTTATCCCCATAAATTGGCTGTCGGTGAGCGAAAGGAGAAGACCGAATAAAAACGGAATTAACCCCATGTACCCCAGTTTGGCCATGGTGTTACGGGTTTGAGTTGTTGCCATGTAATCCGCCTTCATAACTGCTGCTCAATCGCGTTTTTGAGCGTGGCACTCACTGGAGATGTGGAGCTAGGGAAGGTGGCGACGACTTTACCTTCTTTACTGATCAAGAATTTGTAAAAGTTCCATTTAGGCGTTACGCCCGCTTGCTGTTGTAACTCTGTAAACACGGGGTTGGCGTTGCTACCAGACAGTGAAGCTCGCGCCATCATTGGGAAGGTCACGCCATAGTCTAGGTAACAAACCTTTGCCGTCTTCTCTTCGCTTCCCTTGTCTTGGCGAAAATCATTACTTGGGAAACCGATAACCGTGAAGCCTTGGTCTTTGTAGGTTTGATGAAGTTGCTCGAGTTGCTCAAACTGCGGAGTGAAGCCACATTGGCTCGCTGTATTTACCACCAATAGAGTTTTGCCTTGAAACTCATCGCACAAGGCGATTTCTTCGGTTGAGTTTAACAAGCGCTGTTTGCCATTAAGTATTTCGGGACAGCTCGCTGCAAAGGCGATGGAACTCGTGAGGCTTGTAATCAGTGCGGTTGAGCAAAGTAGTGAACATTTCATAGGGTTGGCTCATTTTAGTTGGCGTAATGGTTATTACTCTTGAGCACGATGAAATGATCACTTTGCGTATTATTTACTGTCTCATTAACTCGCGCTTTTAGTTGTGATTTTGCTCTCTGAGATAAGATATGGAGCGACCAAGCGACTGATATTCACTTTTGCACCAAGGCGAGCCGCTAATAGATACATGCCACCAATTTTTCGGTGCAGGAACAGCGCATCGGCGGGCGGCGTATGCCAATACTCTTGTTCCATGCTCAAAATGGTGCCTGCTTCACGAAGCCTTTGTGCCAATCCACTGGCTTTGAAGTCGTACTCTTCGTCAACTAACATCGGCTCACAGGCCATCTTCACTAGATTTAGAATCGCTTGGCGTTGTTCGGGAAGAATTGTCTCGCTAAAGAATCCTATTTGCTCTAAAGCTCGGTTGAGCACTTGCTCATCGTTGTTAATGACAGAGGAAAAGGCCAAGCGATAACCCTCGCTGAAGCGGTCACTGTACTCACGGGTTGCTCCGAAATCTAATAAGCCAATTTGTCGGGTGTTTTCAACATAAAGGTAGTTGGCGAAATTGGGATCGGTTTGCACCATCTTAAAATCGAACAACTCTCTGAACAGAAGCTCCAGTAAGCTGTGCATTACAAAGTCACGTGTGCTTTGGTCGTAACTTTCGATTTGCTCTATCGAGACGCCTTCGATGAAGTCCATGGCGAGCACCGATTCTGAAGAGACTTGCGGATGAATCTTAGGTACGACGAAGTGAGAGTATTCTTTCAATGCATCATGGTAACGAGTTGCGTAATCAGCTTCGCGAGCATAGTCTGCTTCATCGTGGAGCTGTTTCTTTGCCTCTTCTAACAAGCCTTTGTAGTCGACCGACTTTGGTATCAAGCCAACAATATTGAGCAGCGTGCCCACGTTATCTACATCACTGTCGATACTTTTTCTAATGCCGGGGTATTGGACTTTGACTGCGAGTTTGTCCCCAGCATCACTATAGGCTTGGTGAACTTGTCCGATAGATGCACTGGCGATCGGTTTAAAATTGAAGGACAGGAATTCGGTTTTCCAATGGTTCCCGAGCGAGCTTTCTAACACTTGATTGAGCTGTTTTGTTGGCAGTGGATCGGCATCGGAGCGCAGGCGAGAGAGAATGTCGGCTAACTCTGGTTCTAAGACATCACCCGCATCCATTGATAGCATCTGTCCTAACTTCATAGCCGCACCGCGCAGGTGTGCGAGTTGATCGGTCAGGCGAGCAATGTTTTGTGGCGTTAACAGTAAGTCTTTTGCTTTGGGCCTGTTGCCTTGTGCAATTTGTTTGGTGCCTTCCGTTAGCACGTTACCCGCGACTCTTGTCGCCAACGAAGCGAACTTACTGAATCTAGAAATTCGATGTGTGGGAAGGTTTCTCTCTTTTGCCGACATAAAGGTTCTCTCTGGGAATCAGGGTTGATACCAATCGTAGTAAATAACTGTTCACCCTAGCTTGTTAAAAATCTCGATAAAGTCGTTAGATTTTTTGATTGTAGAATAACTACTTATCGAAACTTCTTGTCGAAAAGAGCCGCCTTGTTCTCAAGCTTTTTTCCTGCGCTATTTCTTGACACTTACCTACTGTGATTGGTATGACTACAAAGTTCTATCAATCATTACACAACCGTATGTTTTGTTGTGCTAACTTGTCGCGTGGAACAGTAAACAGAATTAAAAGGACAAAGCATGAAATTTATTTGGTTGAAAGTGGCCGTTACGGTATTGGTGTTCGCAGCCCTATTTGGCATCGTTTACTACAAAGTCGCCAGCGGCATGTCTTAACTCAACACTATTTTGTGCAGCTGTTACCGTTGCAACGTGATTTTCCGGTTAGCCAAAACGAAATCTTATATCGATTTTTGGCAAACCGTAGATAACACCAATCTGCCATTGGCTTAAAAATCGCCCAACGTAACGGGGCATACAGCCAACCCTTTCCTACTAGCTTCCACGCTTGGTAAGTCACGTCTAAACCGAGCAGCAGCTTTCCGTTTTCGTCCAGTGCATGCAAGATTGTATTGGCTGCCTCGGCATCTATTTGCGGGTAGTTTGAAAACGCTTCACTGTAGATATCGACGGTCTGGATCTGATCTTTGGAATCAGACTTAGTCAGTGCTGCCATCTCTTTTGCACAAAGTGGACAGGTTCCATCGTAAAATATCGTTAATGCAGTCATTGTTTTCCTTACTATTTTCGTCAATTCTCATTGATACGACATCACCATTTAGGTGGATCATTCTGCCCAGTTATCCGACACTGTTATTGTGACAACCAATTTACAGTATCATCTCGAGGTAACATCCGTTCCATGCATTTAAAAAATAAGAGCCTATCTCCAATGACAACAAAGTTAATGAACCGTTTGATTATAGCTGTGACAGCCCTGATGCTCAGTGGTTGTGTTAGCTACAGCATTACCGAGCAAGAAATGACGAAGTACCTTGAAGACTCAGTGATGCTAGAACAAGAGGTTGGTGTGCAAAGTGTGATGTACGCACAAGTGGCTGTGGATGATCTAGAAGTGCAAATTGGTCGAGCCGATGCACAACGCGTGTCCGTGTTGGCGAATACCAATGCAAAAGTTCAAGTGTTCAATATGCCTAATATGGGGTTGGATTTAGACTTAGAGTTCAGCGCGATTCCCGAATACGACAAGGAGAGTGGCGAGGTGTATCTAAAGTCGCTGCGACTAGAGCGCTTTGAAGAAAAAGGCAAACAGCTTTCGCCTGAAATAGAGACACTACTCAAACCAGCTGTATCGATGATAGGTTTTGCTTTGTCCCAGTCTCCGGTTTACAAACTCGACAGCAACAAGGTTCAAGAGTCGTTGATTAAGTCATCGGAACCCAATCTAGTGATTAAAGACAATAAATTGGTTATCGAATTGTTTGATTAACCCTCAGTGCATTAGTTTTGACTAAGCTCTCACCCATAATGGCTGCCTACTAGGTAGCCATTTTTGTTTGAGCTCAGTCGGTCATGACTGTTTTTAGTCGGTTTACTCACCTTGTCTATCAGTCTCATTTATTGAATTCGCTGGGTATCTCACCTTTACTTTACTCTTGTGAGCAAGTCATCGCTTCAGTCATCAAATCATAAGAAAGAAAAGGTGAGCGAACTATGAAGAATCCAGTGATAGCGGATACCAAGCCAGTCAAAGTGGAGCTAACAGAAGGGGAGGAGTATTACTTCTGTACCTGTGGGAAATCGAAAAACCAACCGTTTTGTGATGGTTCTCATGCAGGAACGGGCTTCAAACCGAAGAGTTTCGTGGCCGAGGAAACCGGCGACGCTTACCTGTGCCGCTGTAAGTATTCGAACAATCTCCCTTTCTGTGATGGCACCCATAAACAGTTTACGGCTGAGCAAGTGGGCCAAGAAGGCCCTGATGTTCATATCCAAGCGGCAACGCCCGATCTCTCACCTGCGGCTTCTGCAACCAAAGAAGAGCCCACGGTCGAGTTCATTCATCAATTAGCACGAGATGGCTTATCCAAAGTGGGTCACCATGGGCCAATGACTTCAATGGGCGTTCCAAGATATCTATTGCCTCACTGGGATGATATTCAAGTGATGGTTGCTCAAATGGCGACCAAACCTCTGTTGGAACATGTGCCCGTCGGTACTGAGCTTATTATTGGGCCAAAAGCGAAAAAGCCACTCAAGTTGAACATATCTTTGTTTGTTTCTGATATGAGTTTTGGGTCGTTGTCTGAAGAAGCGAAAATCTCTTTAGCGACAGGCGCGGAACTTGCGGGAACGGGGATCTGCTCGGGTGAGGGCGGAATGTTACCCGAAGAGCAAGCGGCGAACTCACGTTACTTTTACGAACTAGCCAGCGCACAATTTGGTTACGATGAATCTAAGCTCAAAAATGTCCAGGCCTTTCATTTTAAAGGTGGGCAGGGGGCTAAAACCGGAACAGGTGGTCACTTACCTGGGGCGAAGAACATTGGCAAGATAGCTGAGGTGCGCGGCATTGAAGCAGGTACCGCTGCGATTTCCCCACCCACCTTTGTTGATCTAAAAACCGTCGAGGATTTCAAAAATTTTGCCGACCGAGTTCGAGAAGTGACAGGCGGAATCCCAATTGGCTTCAAGTTGAGTGCCAATCATATTGAAGAGGATATTCAGTTTGCGCTTGATGCCAGTGCCGATTACATCATTTTGGATGGTCGAGGCGGTGGTACTGGGGCGGCGCCAGAAATGTTCCGTGACCATATCAGTGTGCCGACCATTCCAGCGCTTGCTCGTGCCAGAGCCTATCTAGACAAGCAAGGCGTAAGTGACAGAGTCACCTTAATCATTACTGGTGGGCTTCGTGTTCCAATGGACTTCGTAAAAGCGATGGCGCTTGGTGCAGATGGTGTCGCAATCTCGAACAGTGCCATGCAGTCGATAGGGTGTGTTGCCGCCCGAATGTGTAACACCAATAATTGCCCGGCGGGCATCGCGACTCAAAAAGCCGATTTACGCCAACGGTTAAATGTCGAGAAGGCATCGAATCAATTGAAGAACTTCTTCGAAGCCTCGACTGAATTGATGCAAGTGATGGCGAGAGCGTGTGGTCATGATCATTTGAATCAGTTTAATCCTCACGATTTGGCAACATGGAATCGCGAAATGGCCGAGCTATCCGGTGTCGCTTACTCTGGTGTCTGTCCATTAAATCACTTTAAGTAAATAATACTTCGATAAAGCACACTCAATGTATTTGGGGTGTGCTTATTTTTGCCTGTGCAATGCCAATCGATGTTTAATCCTTCGTAATTAACTGCTTTATAAGTGTTTTTAAATTATTTCCTATTTTTTTAAAATATCACTTTACCTTAAGTTAACTTGAGGTTTTATCATCATCCCCAATCTAAAAACACAATCTATCACCTTGTCGCCTAGTGCAGGTTTTGATGTTATCAAACAGACGTTACGAATCTTCAGTTATGAACTTTGAGCTCCGTAATTGAAGTCATGAGTGCATAAAGGTGAGAAAACTGAACAAGGATCAACAATGAAAGTATTAGCAATTGGCGCAACCAACAGTAAAGCATCGATTAACCAACAATTGGCAGCGTACACCGCAAGCTTAGTTGAGGGCGCGCAAGTAGAGGTGCTCGATCTTAATGATTTCGAGATGCCTATTTATAGTGAAGACAGAGAAAAAGAGTCCGGCGTTCATCAACACGCGCAGCGCTTTTTCAGCAAGATTGGCGAAGCTGATGCTGTGGTCATCTCTTTTGCAGAGTACAACGGTTCATACACCGCAGCTTTTAAGAATGTGTTTGATTGGACATCACGAATCGACATGAAAGTGTATCAAGGTAAACCTGTGGTTATGCTCTCCACATCACCAGGCCCCGGTGGCGCAAGCTCTGTGTTGTCGTCTGCGGTAAATTCCGCACCTTACTTTGATGCTGATGTGAAGGGGTCGATGTCGGTGCCAAGGTTCTACGACAACTTTAATGTAGAAACGGGTGAGATCATCAATACCGAAATGGCCGAGAGCCTGAAATCGATCATGAGTCAGATCTAACTGCTTCAGTGAGTGAGAGAATTACTACATCGGTGCACAGATAAATAGATAAATAAGTAGATACATACATAAATGGCCATCAAGCGATGGCCATTTAATTGCGTCATTATCTATTGTGATAACTCTGCTTCGGTGTCAACGAAGATACCTTGAATGTCTTTCGCTTCACGCTCAGTTTGACCACCGTGTTTTAGAAACGCACCGATAATTACTGCGGTTTTCTGCTCTTTTGCGCGCTCTAAGAAGTAACGAAGTTCTAGTTCAGCGCCCGCTTGCTCATCTTTGATTGAGGCAGCGATGATCTCTTTGTACATCACGATATCACGTACTTCTAATTGGCTGATTACACCGAGTGTCGCTGCTAAGAAACCCTCTAGCTCTGCCTTCGGTACAAACTGCGTGATGATGTTACGCTCTTCTGCTTGTTGAGCCGTAAAATCGTTACCAAGCAGCAAAGCTTGTAGCGCTTTGTTTTTGCCCATGCGTCTTGCAAATTGAACTGCGCCTTGGCCACCCGTTGGGATGTTTACATGAATTTCTGGTTGTGCGAACGCCGAGTTTTCAGTGCCGTAAGCAAGGTCACACGCCATCACAAATTCATTACCGCCCCCACGAGCTACGCCATCAACTACCGCGACAGAGACTTGTTTCATCGCTTTAATGTTCTCAATCATGTGGTTGAATTCAATCGAACCAGCTTGTCCACCTTGTGTACCGTTGATCACATTGAGATCTAGGTGAGCCAGAAAGAAGCTCTCATGTAATGATTTGAAGACCACAACCTTAGTATCACGATCATCTTTCAATGAAAGTACAAAGGCATTGATCTCGTTGATCAAGTCGAAAGTCAGCACGTTCACTGGTGGGTTGTTGATCGATACTGTTGCGATGCCATTTTGGTTAGTCACAGATAGTAGTGTCATGGGGTGTTCCTCTATTAGGTCGGGACTGAATGTTGTCTCCGTTATGTGCAGCTACTATAGATTTGTAATAAGATGAGAAAAATAGTCATATTGGCACTTGATTGGTGCCTTAAATGCAACAAAGGGCGTTATGGATATATCGAGTCGTTTATTATTGTTACTTGAAGTGGTTGAGCTGGGTTCGTTTGTCAAAGTGGCGGAGCAAAGAAACGTCGACCGTTCCGTTATCTCTAAACAGATCAGCCGTCTTGAAGAAGAGCTGGATGTTCGGTTACTCAATCGAACCACTCGTTCGTTATCTCTGACAGCTGCAGGCAATGAGATGGTCAATCAAGCGCATCAGCTTCGTGCACTGTTGAACGATACTCGACGCTTGGCGCAAAATTATCATGCAGAGCCTCGAGGGTTATTAAGAATCACCAGCTCGACCATGTTCGGTCGACAATATGTTCAGCAGGCGATTGCGGTTTTCCAGAAGCAGTATCCAGATGTTGATTTTGAATTGAGACTCGAAGACCGAATCGTCGATATGGTTAAAGAAGGGTTTGATATTGGTTTCCGTATTGGTAAGCCCAAAAACTCCAGCCTAATCAGCCGTAAGATAGCCAGAAGTCGATTGCTGATTGTCGCTTCACCTGAGTTCATTGCTCAGCATGGCGAGATCAACACCATCGAAAAGTTAGAGTCATTACCTGCGACTATCTATGCCGCTCCGGGTTTGTTGATTGATAAGTTTTCTTATGTCGATCAAGAGGGGCAAGCGCAGCATTTCCAGCTTAATGCCGCTTATAAAGTGAATGACGTTGAGATGATTTCCAAGAGCGCGCTAACTGGCAGTACTCTCGCGGTTGTCACGGCGCAGATGATTGAAGATGAAGTGCTCAGTGGAGAGTTAGTGCCTATTATGACTCACTTAAACTTGGATGACTTTGGCACTTTCTATGCGGTGTACCCACATCGAGATGCACCCATAAAAACCAAGCTCTTCATTGATACATTGAAAACCATTGTCGGTGAAGATAAACCTGTGTGGGAGCAAGGCATTCCCGGGTTTGACGACATGTATGGTAATCAGCGAACAAAATCATAGCTCAAAAAAATCAATACGTTAGGTTGCTTTGTTGCGCGTATTTTGTAATCTAGCCCAAACCTAAGTTTGAACGCAAACTTCAAGTTAAAATGAACTATAGTATACTGGTTATTATCAGGAAGAAACGGCTATTCAAACAGGAAGTGAAAGATCATGAGAAATATCGTATACCTCACCATAGGCCAGTTGGCTGAGCGCAGTGGCGTGGCTCCTTCGGCCTTACGCTTTTACGAAACCAAGGGGTTGATTGCTTCAATTCGTACTAACGGAAATCAGCGCCGTTATCAGTCGGCGATGTTGAGAAGAATTGCTTTGATACAAGTCGCGCAGTCGATAGGCTTCACGCTGGAAGAGATCACCGAAGAATTATCGACACTGCCGATGAACCATACCGCGACTAAGCGAGACTGGGAGCGGGTTGCTAAGAAGTGGCAGGGTCAACTCGACAGCAAAATGGCGCAGATTAAATCGCTACAAGAGAACTTAACCGGCTGTATCGGTTGCGGATGCTTGAGTATGCAAAAGTGCAACTTGCTAAATCCTGATGATATCTTGCATGACCAAGGGCAGGGCGCACAACGAATTGTTGAACAGACTAACTGAGTTCCCGAAAGGCATGGAGCAACGAACTAAGTTTCAGGTGTTTGCTCAATGGGTTAAGCAACAGTTGTGACCGAATAGCGTGCCTAGACAAACACGAATTATAGGTCTAGTTTAGGTTGTTCTTTCAATAGAAGAAGAGGTTAGTTATGTTCAGCCATGTTTTTCTCGGTACCGAAGATATTGAACGCGCGAAGGCTTTTTATGACCCAATCATGAAAGTGCTTGGTTATAGCGAAGGCTCTGTTGATTCTAAAGGGCGCTGTGTTTACGTTAGTCAAACAGGTGTGTTGGGCTTAACGAAGCCGATTGATGGTCAGCCTGCGACTCACGGCAACGGCATGACGGTGGGTTTTCTTGCGTCTTCTCCTGAAGTTGTAGATGAGTGGCATCGAGTTGGCGTCGAAAATGGCGGTACCAGCATTGAAAATGGCCCCGGAGCGAGAGGTTCTGACGAGCGTCGCTTGTACATGGCTTATTTGCGAGATCCTGATGGAAACAAGATTTGTGCAACGCACTTTATGCCGTAGTTTACGTTATGCCATCGTTCATTTTATGCCACAGTGGCGTATACTTAGATCATATTGATGGTTCGGAGTTGGCTAAGTTGCGGCTCTGGACTTGTTAGCTTCCCGATAACTCAAAATTTTGCAAAGGACTGGCTAGATGAAACCGAACGAACTGTTTTATGAAAGTTTTGAGCGCTGCCGGATTGACCAAGAATTTCTCGAAACGTTTTTGGCTGATTTTTGCGAGCATAACCCAAGGTTTTCAGAACGTTTTGAAAATATAGGGTTAGAGCAACAAACCAAGATGCTTAAAGCCTCGATCATTCTTATCTATAACTCTGCTGGTCTACCAAGCGTGCGTAACTCAGTAAAGAAATTGGGTAAAAGGCATAAAGACCTAGGGCTGGATATTTCCGAGATTGAGCTCAACGAGTGGTTCAATTCGTTACTCAATACAGTTAAAAAATATGACCCTCACTACGATGAAAGCGTCGAACAAGCTTGGACAGAAACTCTCGAGGCCGGCTTAACTATCATGAAGAAAGAGTGCGTAGTTCCAAACACTGTGAATAACTAGGTCGTTGATGGGTAGTTTTGCTTGTTCGTTAGTTAAAACCGGCATTAACTCTTGAAAGATTGACATTGTCAGGTAAGCCTAACGATATCAGGCTTACCTCTTATTGTTTGACTAGAAATGAGCAGCCCAACCAATCAGGAACCCTTGCGATGCGGTATCGTATTCAAAGGTCCCCTTGTTTTCGTAATCAACCCAGGTCGATTTGTAGGCAACATTTAAGTCAGACCAACTGTTTATCTGGTATCGCACGCCAGTTAACAGAGATGAGGTAAAGTTGGTGTCACTACCAAGCCCTGCATCAATGGTTGCGTGAAACTTCCAATCCTTATTGATCTGCGTTATCCATCTCACACCTACTTGGTAGTCAACCCAATCTTCATCAAGTGATCGGTCGACACTTAACCTACCACCTGAACCGTAAAGCTTGGTATCAATGTCGTTATCCCACCAACGAAGCCCAAACAGATAATCAATCGTGCCAAAATCGTATTGGTAGCGCTTAAAACCCTTCACATCTAAAACACCTTGTCGGATATCAAGGTTGCCTCTTAATAACTCTGCGTTGGATCCTAATACCGAGTTTGTTTTTCCGCTTAGTTTCATGAAGCTGTAGTCAATGTAATAGCCCCATTGATTGTCATAGTCACCCTCTAAACGCACCATTGCGGTCATATCAAGATGATCCATGATGAATGAAGGATCAACATCAACATCTGCTGACAAATTACCAATGGTGCTGTCTCCACGAATATTGAGTGCGAGCGCGTAGATTTCGAAACTATGTTGCCACTTTTTTGTATCCATCGGTGTACTTGCTTCTTGCGCACTTACGGTTGAACTAGCCATTAATACTGATGCGATTAGGTAACGCCATTTAGCCATATCGATATCCTTATCTTTTGTGTGAAGTAGCAAGTTTATGAATGTGCCTTCCGGGGGGCAATTTTCATATATGCAACTTGTATATTGCTGATTGTAGACTATGTTTTTTGAAATGAGCCAAGTTAAAAGAGTTAGGGTATGAAGCCACAGAGTATTTTCTTGTTCGTTGCAGTTTTAGGTTTAACACCTATTGCACTGTCTTATGGTTATGCCCCCGTAGTCTCTCTTGACTATCTATTTGGTATCGACGCCACACCCATCAACGTTACTCATATCTTTCGTGCAGTGATGGGGCTTTATTTAGCTCTGGCGTTGTTTTGGGTGTTTGGCGCACTGTTCAAAAAGTATCGACTGCCAGCGCTCTATAGTTTGGTGGTATTCATGTTGGGTTTAGCTGCCGGACGAGTCATCAGTTTGGTGGTGGATGGCATGCCGCATTGGCTACTTTTTGTTTATCTAATATTGGAGTTGGGCTTTGGTTTAGTTGGTTTAAAAATGATTCATAAAGAGCAATCTGAAACAGTATAAGGACATTCTATGAAAAGGATTTTCCACCTTGTTGTGATGAGTGTGTTGAGTAGCTTTTCGCTATCGGCATGGTCAGCACAAGAGCAACCGAATATTTTTGTTATCTTCACGGATGATATTGGGATCTCAAACCTGAGTGCTTATCACAATGGTGTGATGAGTAGTGAAACACCAAACATCGATAGTATTGCTGAAAAGGGCATGCTACTCACAGATTATTATGCGCAGCCATCGTGTACGGCCGGGCGCTCTGCATTCTTAACGGGGCAACTTCCTGTTCGAACAGGCATGCACTCTGTTGGGTTACCGGGTGGCCCAGTTGGTTTAAGTGCTGACACGCCAACGCTTCCTGAGGTTCTTAAAACCATGGGTTATGTGACGGGTCAATTTGGTAAGAACCACCTTGGTGACCGAGATGAATTCCTACCAACAATGCACGGATTTGATGAGTATTGGGGTTGGTTGTATCACTTGAATGCAATGGAATACACAGAAGATCCAGATTGGCCAAAAGATGGCTCTTTGGATGCCTTTGCACCTCGTAATGTCATATACGCAAGATCAGACGGTAAAGGTGGTCAAACGATCGAAGACGATGGTGCATTGTCGATCGAGCGTATGCGTACACTCGATGACGAAGTAAATAAACACGCGATCAACTTCATCGAAAGGGCGGTTGAGGCGGATAAGCCCTTCTTCACTTGGTACTGTCCATCACGCGGTCACGTTTGGACGCACCTTTCACCTGAATACGAAGCGATGCTCGGCCAAAACGGTTGGGGCCTTCAAGAAGTGGTCATGAAAGATCTTGATGATCACGTCGGTGAGATGATGGCGAAGATGGAAGAACTCGGTATTGCCGACAACACCATCATCATTTTCACTGCCGATAACGGCCCTGAGATCATGACTTGGCCTGATGGCGGCATGACACCTTATCACGGTGAGAAAGGCACAACTTGGGAAGGTGGCGTAAGAGCCCCTGCTCTGGTTAGCTGGCCGGGTAAAATCCCTGCGGGTACTGTAGGCAATGGCATCTTTGATGGTATGGACTGGTTACCCACTCTGGTCGCTGCGGCTGGTGGTCCAACGGATCTAAAAGAAAAACTGCTGAAAGGTCACGATGGCTTTAAAGCGCACCTTGATGGTTACAACCAAGTGGATATGCTGACTGAGAAAGGCGAGTCAAACCGTAAAGAGATCTACTACTACGAACGAGACAAGCTGCAAGCGGTTCGTGTTGGTGATTGGAAAGCGCATTTCGTGGTTCAGAATCACGGTTGGAGTGGCCCGAAAGAAGAACTTAACGCGCCATTGCTGTTCAACCTGCGTCGTGATCCTTACGAGCGAGCAGCTGAAGAGTCGGGTATGTACTTGAAATGGATGGGGCAGAAGATGTGGGCATTTGGCCCTGCTCAAGCGGCGGTACAGCAACACCTAGCGACCTTCAAAGAGTGGCCACCTAAGACGCCAGAAACTCAGCCAGACAATACCGGTGGTGTGGGGAATTAGCGTACACTCACTTCCAGAACCTAAATAAACAAAGCTCAGCCCCTAAGTTTTAGAAACCTAGGGTGTTGGGCTTTTGTTTTGCTAAAAGAAAAAGGCTATCAGAAGAAGTGAACTAGTCCTCAAGAGGAAGCTGATAGCTGTTTTTCAACTCTTTTACTGAGATGTTCGACTGAATCGCACTCACGCCTTTGACTCGTCTGATCGAGCTAATACGCTCAAAGTACTCTTCCAAATCTTTGGCCAACACTTGCACCATGTAATCGGCGCCGCCTGCAATGCAGTGACACATAGGAATCCAATCGGTTACCGCGACAAATTCTTCGAATGGTTCTGTGTTTTCAACTTCATGGTTACCCAAGGTCACAAGAGTAAAACCAGCCACATGAAAGCCTAATTTCTTACGATTCAGCTTAGCGGCGTAACCATCGATATAGCCAGTTTCCTCCATGCGTTTCCAACGACGCCAGCATGGGGTTTCGCTGAGGTTGACCTTCTCTGCGAGCTTGCTGTTGCTCATGCGTCCGTCTTGCTGGATATGCTCTAAGATGGCGATATCTGTGTCATCCAATACTTCTTTGGTGGATTCTTTCTGTTTCATGGCTATTTTGGAAAATTCTTGCTCAAATTTGGATTAATATTAGCCTATATAGCAATTTAATTCCTAGTCGAATCTGTAAACTCTCTCCCTATAAATACTTTACTTATTAGGAGTGAGAGGAAATGAGCTCTCAATTAATGCTGGCGTTCTTGCTATTTTCAACATCAATTGCAATTACCCCTGGGGCAGGCAATATCGCATTACTTGGGATTTCAAGTCGTTATGGATTTGCTGCGACTTTACCTTTTATCTCTGGGAACGCTGTTGGCATCATCATCGTACTGGCGGGTTCTAGTGTCGGTTTGGTGAGCCTATTTACCCTTTACCCAGAGCTATACAGCATTTTGAAATACGCGGGTGCGGCTTATTTGCTGTTCATGGCGTGGTCGATTGCTAATATGCAAATCGAAGAAAGCACCACCGACAATCGTTCAGGCTTTGTGTCGGGTGTGTTGGTGCAGGTGTTAAATCCTAAAGGTTGGATAGCGTCATTAACCGTGTTTTCGCAGTTCATCACTCCGAATGCAGATTACTTGATTCAAGTCGTGACCATTATCGCGGGTATGGTGATTACCGGTGTACCGTGCATGTTGGTGTGGGCGTATTGCGGCACCATGCTTAAAAAGCTACTGCAATCACCAAAACAGATGATGTTTGTGAACCGTTGCTTGGGCGGAAGCTTAGCGATGGTGGTTGCCTTTATGCTTTATCAACCGGCGTAAATCACAAAGAAAAAAACCACTCCTAAATCCATAGGAGTGGCGTCTAAATGTCGACTAAGTCGTTAACAGTAAAGAATTAAGTTAACAAATATTTAAGGAGCTTGAGTTAAAAGCTTTAAGCTTTTCAGTGTAAAGGTTAAGCGGTTTCAGCCTCTTTAACTGGAGCTGAGTTACGGATTAGGTGGTCAAATGCACCTAAGCTTGCTTTCGCACCTTCACCCATCGCAATGATGATCTGTTTGTAAGGTACGGTTGTTACGTCACCCGCTGCGAACACACCTTTCATTGATGTTGCGCCATGAGCGTTAATTTCAATTTCACCGCGTGGTGAGAGCTCAACTTTCGAACCCTTCAACCATTCGCTGTTTGGCATCAGGCCGATTTGAACAAAGATACCTGCGAGTTCAATCTGTTTAAGTTCATCGGTGTTGCGGTCTTTGTATTCCAGACCGGTTACACGGTTGCCATCACCAATCACTTGCGTTGTTTGTGCCATCTTGATGATTTCGATGTTTGGTGTTGCGTTCGCTTTGTCGATAAGCACTTGGTCAGCGCGCAGTGTGTTCGCAAACTCAAGCACAGTTACGTGTTCCACGATACCTGCTAGGTCGATAGCCGCTTCAATACCTGAGTTACCGCCACCGATAACCGCTGTTTTTTTGCCTTTGAACAATGGACCGTCACAGTGTGGGCAGTAAGCAACACCTTTGTTGCGGTACTCTTGCTCGCCCGGAACGTTCATTTCACGCCAGCGAGCACCTGTACTTGTGATAACCGTGCGAGCTCGTAGTGTTGCGCCGCTCTCTAGCTCAACGTGGATGTAACCGTCTTCAGTGTCTTCTGCCGCAATGATGTTTGCAGCGCGCTGCTCAGTCATTACTTCAACACCGTACTCTTTTACGTGCTCTTCAAGGCTTGCCACTAATTTAGGGCCGGTGGTTGCTTTCACTGAGATAAAGTTCTCAATCGCCATGGTGTCCATCACTTGGCCGCCGAATCGGTCAGCAACCACACCAGTACGAATGCCTTTACGTGCAGCATAAATTGCCGCTGAAGAACCTGCAGGGCCGCCGCCGACAACCAATACATCAAACGGTGCTTGTTGGTTTAGGTTTGCTGCTTTCTTTTCCGCTGCGCCTGAATCAACCTTGTTAAGGATTTCAGCCAGTGACATACGGCCTTGACCAAATAGCTCACCATTAACGAATACACTTGGTACTGCCATGATGTCGCGAGACTTCACTTCATCTTGGAATGCTGCGCCGTCGATCATCGTTGTCTTAACCAGAGGATTAATCGCCGACATCATATTGAAGGCTTGAACCACTTCTGGACAGTTTTGGCATGAGAGCGAGATAAAAATCTCTACATTAAGCTCTTGATCGAGTTCTTTAATTTGCTCGATTACGTCCGCTTCAAGCTTGATAGGGTGACCACCACTATGAAGCAGTGCTAGAACCAGTGACGTAAATTCGTGACCCATTGGCAAACCGGCAAAACCGATCGCGGTGCCTTTCTCTTGGTTCACGACCTGCATGATAGGGCTGCGAGTGCTTGCGCTGTCATCGCGAGTCACTTCAATTTTATCGGTTAAAGACGAGATGTCATTCGCCAGATCTTGAAGTTTGTTCGCGGTGTCGCTGCCATCCAGGCTAAGCACTAACTGAACATTGGTTTTTAGGTTTTCTAGGTATGCTTTTAGCTGCTGCTTCATTGCTTGATCTAACATAATCGTGCCTGCTCTTAAATTCTGTGTCTTGGTATTGACCAATACCTTCTTGCTGAAAAAGGAAAATAAAAAGGGGGCGCAAGTCGGCAAATATTGTGGTGTTGATGTTTTGAAAGGGTGGCGCGCGACTGCCCTTTAGGAGGGGGGCCGAAGCGCGCCTGTAGAACCGTTTAGCTATTCTTGTTAGCTAGGCTTAGATTAAATCTTGCCTACTAGGTCTAGAGATGGAGCTAGAGTCTCTTCGCCTTCTTTCCATTTAGCTGGGCAAACTTCACCTGGGTTAGCGGCTACGTATTGTGCTGCTTTAACCTTGCGTAGTAGGTCTTCTGCGTCACGGCCGATGCCTTCAGCTGTGATTTCCATTGCTTGGATAACGCCTTCAGGGTCGATTAGGAACGTTGCACGGTCTGCAAGGCCTTGACCTTCACGCATAACGTTGAAGTTATTTGTGATGTTGCCAGTTTGGTCGCCTACCATGAAGTATTCGATAGTGCCGATTTTGTCAGAAGTATCGTGCCATGCTTTGTGAGAGAAGTGAGTGTCAGTTGATACTGAGTAAACTTCTACGCCGCGAGATTGAAGCTCTGCGTATTTGTCTTGTAGGTCAACTAGCTCAGTTGGACATACAAACGTAAAGTCTGCTGGGTAGAAGAAGAATACAGCCCACTTGCCTTTAACGTCTTGCTCAGTGATTTCTACGAATTCGCCGTTTTTGAATGCTGTTGCGTTGAATGGTTTGATTTCTGTGTTGATCATGATTTGACTCTCTTTCTAATTTATAGTGTTTAACGCTATCCCGCGTCGATGTAGATATATTGCATTGCCACCGAAAATTAGTGAAATCGGACATTTCTATAGATTCAATAGGCGAATCCTATCTTCGAAAGGAAAGGACTATCGGTAAAAGCTATCAACAAAAACGATTAACAAAAGCCATCAAACATCAGCAACCCCAATTTGAGTAGCTATGCTTTTTAGGTTGTTCTCTATTTAGGTAAGCAGTATTTGGTTCAGTATCTATGTAGGTAAGGGGAAGTACGGTTTCTTTACGCGAGTTGAGTTGAGTTGTTATACCAATCTGTAAATAACAAAAAATTATCATTAATATAATTTATGATAATTTCAGTTAATCGTCACATCTCCATATACTCTCTTCATCGAAACGAAACATCGAAGCCAGTCTTCGAAACGCACAGAATTAAAAACGAATTTGGAGCAAGTTATGAAAATGAATCACGTAGGCATCATGGTTGGCGACATGGACAAAGCAGTCGAGTTTTACACTAAGGCTCTGGGTCTAAGAATCGTAATGAACAACACTAAGGTTTTGGAAGAGCGCGAATCAGCAATCGGCCGTATGTGTATCGCAGTATTTGGCGAAGGCTTCAAAGGCTTCAACATTGCACACCTAGTCACATCTGATGGCATCGGTGTTGAGCTGTTCGAAATGAAAGATCGTCAAGAGCGTCACGAAGTAGACTTCTCTCGTCTAGGCATCTTCCACTTCTGTCTGCAACTTCCAAAAGAGCAGTTTCATTCAGCTATTAAGCGCGTTGAAGAGTTTGGCGGTAAGGTACGTATGGACATTCACCGTTACCACCCAGAAGACGAATTAAAACAAGCACAAATGGTTTATCTAGAAGACCCGTTTGGCAACCTATTCGAGTTCTACTCTCACTCATACGAAGATACGTACGCGACTGATTACGAGTAATAGACGCCATCTACCTGTCGTAAGGTAGAAAACCGAAACACCCCCTAAAGAGGATTGGTAGAGATACCAATCTTTTTTTTGTGTCTGCGATATTGAGTGGAAGGTTACGGATAAACCAAGTCAAAGGAGTGCTTTGTGCTCTTCGTTGCACTAAAACAAGCCGACAGTGTTGCTCTATAGTGCAGCACTGGCTAAAGATGAAACTTAACTGATTGATAAGTATGATGTTAAACCATTGGCATATATGTTGCTCTATTGTCTTTATGTAAATTGTATACAATAAAAAATACATAAAGGAAGTCACATGGAACAGAACAGTGAATTGATCTACGGATTAGACGATCGACCATCAGTTAAAGCAGCCAGTTACGCAGCGTTGCAGCATGTATTAGCCAGTTTCGTTGGTATTATCACGCCCACACTCATTATTGGCGGTGTGCTTGGGTTGGGTGAGCACATTCCTTATCTGATCAGCATGGCACTCATGGTGTCTGGGGTCGGTACCTTCATTCAAGCGAGAAAAATAGGGCCAGTTGGTGCAGGGATGATTTGTGTCCAAGGAACCAGCTTTGCGTTCTTAGGATCTGTATTAGGTGCGGGCTTCCTTGTTAAAGCGAATGGCGGTGGTCCGGATGAAATGCTGGCGACCATTTTTGGTGTTTGCTTCTTCGGTGCGTTTGTCGAAATTGTCCTATCGCGTTTTATCGAAAAGCTGAAAGTGGTGATCACGCCCGTTGTGACCGGAATCGTTATCACCACAATTGGCATCTCTTTGATTAAAGTTGGCGTCACTGATATCGCTGGTGGTGTTGGTGCAGAAGATTTTGGTTCTGGAAGCAACCTGATGTTGGGTGCGATTGTGCTCGGAACCATAGTGGCACTTAACCTAAGCAACAACACCATGGTAAGGCTGTCGTCGATTTTAGTCGGATTGGTTGTAGGGTGGGGCGTTGCTATTCTGATGGGCAAAGCGTCGATGGTTTCTTTTGCATCTCAACCGCTATTGAGTATCCCTGTCCCATTTAAATATGGCTTCGCTTTTGATTGGCAAGCCTTCCTGCCTATCGCTTTTATTTACTTGATTACCGTTATTGAAACCACGGGTGACCTTACCGCCAACAGTATGTTCTCAGGGCAGCCAGTTAAGGGGCCAAAATACATCAATCGACTCAAGGCTGGCGTGCTAGGTGACGGTGTGAACTCGCTCATCGCAGCGGTATTCAATACTTTTCCGAACACGACTTTCAGCCAGAACAACGGTGTGATCCATTTTACGGGGATCGCGAGTCGCTACATCGGCTACTTCATTGCCGCGATTCTTTTTCTGTTAGGGTTATTTCCCATCTTAGGTGCGGTTTTAATGACGATTCCAAAGCCAGTATTGGGCGGGGCGACATTAGTGATGTTCGGTACGGTTGCTGCGGCGGGCATCAAAATCATCGCCAATGAAAAACTGGATCGCCGCAGAATTATGACGATTGCCATCTCACTAGGCTTAGGGCTTGGGGTGATGCTAGTGCCGGATTTATTGAAAGAAGCACCCAAGCTAGTGCAAAGCATATTTGGGTCACCTGTAACCATGTCTGGTATTGCCGCGCTTGTGACTACCGGGTTGATGTCTTTGGTGCCTGAAACAAAAGCCAAGCAGATTTCGAACGTCGTACAGACCAGTAAAGCGTAACGGGCTTCTTCGTGCTGAACTAAGGATGTTTAACTAGAGCCACATGACATATGTGGCTCTCAACTTTAACTTATTGTGTGACGTGTTGGCATCTCACTTAACTTGGTAAATAACATAAAATTATCATTAATATAAATTATGATAATTTCACTTAATCGTCGTATCTCCATATACTCTCTCCATCGAAACGAAACACCGAAGCGAGTCTTCGAAAAATACAGAATTAAAGAGAATTTGGAGAAAGTTATGAAAATGAATCACGTAGGCATCATGGTTGGCGACATGGACAAAGCAGTCGAGTTTTACACAAAAGCGCTAGGTCTAAGAATCGTAATGAACAACACTAAAGTGATGGAAGAGCGCGAATCAGCAATCGGCCGCATGTGTATTGCAGTATTTGGTGAAGGCTTTAAAGGTTTCAACATTGCTCACCTAGTAACATCTGATGGTATCGGTGTTGAGATGTTCGAAATGGTTGACCGTGAAGAGCGTCACAACGTTGATTTCTCTCGCCTGGGCATTTTCCACTTCTGTCTACAGCTTCCTAAAGAGCAGTTTCATTCAGCGATTAAGCGTGTTGAAGAGTTTGGCGGTAAGGTTCGTATGGACATCATGCCTTACCACCCAGAAGACGAACTAAAACAAGCACAAATGGTTTACCTAGAAGACCCGTTTGGCAACCTGTTCGAGTTCTACTCGCACACATACGAAGACACGTACGCGACTGATTACGAGTAATCGCGTTACTACCTTCCATAAGGTAGATAAACCGAAACACCCCCTAAAGAGGATTGGTAGAGATACCAATCCTTTTTTGTGTTTGTGTGCTTTTTAAGTGCTCCATCATGTGGTGGTGGTTAATAAATCAACAACTTTAAGGCGTTGTTAAAGTTGACGTTTTGAAGATAAAACCTTTCATGAATATGACTGAAGCGAGCGTGCTTCATGAAAACATTGCGCAATCACACTAGTGATAGCCTTCGCTGAGAACTCATAATACTCAGTTCAATACTGCTGAACCGCACTACAATGAAAATAGATAAACATTACATGAAGAAGATCTACTGAAATAGCATGAAAAAACTAAACCTTATCTTTGCCGCTTTTCTTATTACTTTGCTTGCCGGATGCTCGTCACATGCGGCCGTCGATACTTCAAAAACAAAGGGCTATGCCAATTCACATGCGCTTGTGGGAGTGGCTTCTTGGTATGGCGATAAATTCCATGGAAAACTGACGGCAAGTGGTGAAACGTATAATAAAAACGCCTATACAGCCGCTCACAAAACCTTGCCATTTGGGACTATCGTGAGAGTGACCAATACAGCCAATAACAAGTCAGTCGATGTCAAAATTAACGATAGAGGCCCTTACGTAAAAGGCCGAGTGATTGACCTTTCCCACAAAGCATTTTCTCAAATTGGTGACGTTAAGAAAGGCGTAGTAAAAGTCAAAATTGAGATTATTGATGACAGCAACACTTTTCGATACAAACACTAGAATCCCCTCATAACCTCCCCTTGGTTTACATCTCCGATCCCTTACTGTAGTGGGGAAGGGGAGAAACAGAATCTCGATATCGGTGAATCAATAGCTCATTTACGCTTACTCAATAAGGCTACTTAGTAGCCTTTTTGTGCCTTTCGATAATTCATTTTAATAAGATTATCTCATTTCTAGTATGTGGGTTGATGATGTTATGTGGTCAATAAATCAGTGTCTTAGCTTTCTTATCATTAGGGTTCATTGAAATTCATTGTGAAATAATGAAAAGCTAACCTAATCCAAGTTGAGCTTTGGTGTGATTAACAGTGAAAGCCTAAGGGCAATTACATTTAGTTACTTACTGAAGTAAAACTGAAATATTAGTTACACGGTTCTGAAATTTTTGGTGTTTAGCTTATGGGCTTCTATATCGCATTTAAATAAGGAAATACCCGTGAAGCTAACCCCTGTCGTTGCAGCCGTAATTATGTCTTTCAGTTCAGCAAGTTTTGCTTTTAGCTTGCAACAATCTGCCAATGAAAACAGTGAAGATCTCGTATGGACAGGGCACCTAAGCCCAGACAGCGACACGGTAATGTCTGCGATGCTCGCGGCTCATATTTATGGTGGTACGGCGACAGTGCCTGAGCCGATTAATCCTGAATCGACGTTTATCTTGAACTACTGTAATGCAGAATCTCCACGTGTAGAGACAGATTACTCTTCATACCGAGTGGGGCTGGTTGACTTCAACCAAGTGACTCAATTAGCACCAACTATTGATCAAGCATCCATTGTGGCAGTGGTCGATCATCATGCGATTGGTGGCTCTCCAATTAACACCCCGCAGATTGTCGAGATGGATATCCGAGGTTGGGGTTCAGCTGCAACTATACTGGCTGACAATGCTGAAAAGCTCGATGTGACATTACCTAAACACCTCGCTTGTGTTGGCTTGGGTGCGATTCTTTCTGACACAGTGGTATTCCAATCAACAACTACAACAGATCATGATCGTGAATACGCAGAGAAGCTGGCGAAGGTTGCAGGCATTTCAGATATCGAAGACTTCGGTCAACAGATGTTGGTTGCTAAGTCAGATCTTAGCCACCTTTCATCTGAAACCATTCTGACGCTGGATTACAAAAACTTTAAGTACGGTGGCAAACAGGTGGGTATCGGTGTTGCTGAAACACTAATGGCTCAACAACTGATTGACCGTAAAGACGATCTTCTAGCAGCAATGAAGACTTACAAAAAAGAGAACGGGCTAGACCATCTGTTCTTTTCAATCACAGATACCAAGAACAAAGAAGCGAACTTATTGTGGGTGGATGAAAGCGACTATCAAGTCATCAAATCGGCTTTCAACGCTGAACCAACAAGTGACATGCTGACTTTGGAAGGTGTCACTTCACGTAAGCGCCAGATTGGCCCTGCGGTTCAAAAGGCAATTGAGAGCTTGTAAGTAGAAAGAGAGTTTGGAGGGGATTGGTAGAAATACCAATCCCTTTTTTAATTATTGGGCGTCTAAATGGGATTTGGACAAAAATGTGCCAGCGATTTTCCTAAATTAATAATTCATGGATAAATTAAAGGACGGCAAATCGTTAACTTTATATCCGCTATCGGTAGTACTGCTCATACAACCTACCGTTAGAGGTGGCGCCCTTCAATAAATACTCGTTCCAGGTAAAAAGTTCACAGTGCCTTGGCATCCAATTCTCGCTGTTAACTGCTAGTAGACTTATAACCACTTATAAATTAACGATTTAATGGGTTCTGTTTATTATCGAATTGTGACTAATTCTGTAGACATAAAAACCAGGTTACATAATAATCTCAATCAAATTTCTAAATGGATCAACCAATACCTGCGCTCTCAACACTAGATGTTAAGTGGATATTCATTTCACAACGGTTGGAAAGACCATTGCGCAAGTTATGGGTAATGAATCAAATCGGAAACATCATCATGTCACTCTCCATCATAAAAAAACAAATAGCAATTACGTTGCTATTGGCGTTATCAGGATGCTCATCATCCGTCACATCTTCTAGTTCAACTGTTCCATCTGAACCTGTAGTGATCGACCGCAGCTTCAAGCCTGTAATTGGAGATAGTTACGACAATTACCTTGTGAATAGCGCTCTTTCCCTTGCTGCCTTTAATGTTGCTCAACAATACCCAAGCATCAATACTGCTCGAAATTATTACTATGATCTTTACAGTGATGATGGCTGGAAAATTAAGTTAAGAGTGCTCCGAGACGATACTGACGGAATTTATGCGTTTCAATATAACTTCACTGATGAGGATAAAGTTGTAAATCTTGGTAACTTACCAAGGCAACTGCAACTTGAATACAAAAAGGCGTTAGAAATATACACGCCTGAAATGCAAGAACTACATCAACTCGCAACAAAATACAGACAAATTTATCGCCTTGTGAGCGATGCCAACCCTGACTTAGAACTAGAATCGGAGGTTGATTTCTACAGCTTAAGCAGGAAAAGCTATCCATTCATATCATTTAATGCAAAGGACAATCTTAGCACTCAAGTATCGGATCTTTCTGAAAGTATAAAGAGTGGTGCTAAAGCTGATTTCATTGACGCTCTTAAGTCTGACCGTTTTGTCTTTTGCTCAGGTAACCCTGATAACTTAAAACTGTGCACCAACAAAAAACCAGTTGAGCTTTACGGACTAAAGATGGGAATAAGCAGTAGCTGTGAGCTAACAAACTCGAGAGATTATTTATCATCTAGTTCTCCTTTTTACAGCTTTAATAACAATGGCAAAAATCCGATTTTTATCAAAGAGCAGAGGTACATAAAGGGTAATAACCTCTCCCTTCCAAAAATCGATAAAGTTAGATTTGCTTTCCTAGAATATGGGGAAGGCAAGTGTGAAGATAGATTGGTTTTAATCGAGACCTCGTTTAAAACCCAAAGTGAGTCCGTCTTCCAAGATGTTCGAAATTTTGTTGCAAGAAAAAACTACAAAGAGACCGGAATGGACATTCCGTATAACAAATACCGAACAAGGAGTGTTGATTTCAGATCTCAACAAACTGACATTTCCGTTAACCTTTCATACGAAGATAAGTATATGACGCTTCGTTACAAGCATGACTCATATAATTAACGGTCTTAAGTACTCGATGACCAATCCTAGTCATCGACTACTCATAAAAACGTGCTAACGGGTTGCCTAATTTTGACAGCGCTCATGATCTTAAATATGAGCGCAACAAGTCAGATTTAGTAGGTAATTAATTGTAAGTAAATGAATTATGAACTGATCGGTTAGATCAATACTAGCAAAAGCACACGAAATAGTTTGTTCTTACATTGAGAACGTAATCAAGTAAAACTCATAGTAGGTAAAAGCGTGTTTGCTATCGTCGGTTCATATAACCTCTGCGGAATGAAATAGCAGAGGAAAAGTGATAACTTTTATTGAAAATGATCAGACTTTATTGGAATCCAACAAACTATATTGTCCTCCGACAACTCGAACGACATTCAAGCTTAATATTAGGTTTTGTAGGGAAAACGCACGCTCTCAGAATTGTGTAGTGTATTTGATCTAACAGGTTTTGGGGCAAAGGCTAGTTACAACAGTAGCTGAAACGTCTCTGGACATAAACGTTTCAGCGTCTTCGCTAAATTAAGAAATTATGGATAACTACAAGTATCGAAAGTTGCTTAGCTTGGTATTCAGCATTAATAGTGCCGAGCAAAAGAAAGTAGTAAAGTAGTGAGACAAAAGAATTTGATGGCTTTGTTGCGTAATTCAA
>NZ_JBFROH010000005.1:0-56713 GCF_041471425.1 Vibrio sp. 10N.261.52.C2
TTTACTTTAATTGGTATAAAGACTCGATAGATTATGGTTTATAAGTATCGTTGAAGTTATTTGGGGATAAACAACAGATATAAAAAAGCCGATGCTTGGCATCGGCTTAGTTTGAGTTGTTTTGACTTAAGCTGGCTGAACTAGAGCGAGCGCTTTACGAGAAACCTCATGAGCTGCTTTCGTCAAGTTTTGCTTCTCTAGTGCGTCGGATAGGTATCCGTAATCTGAAACATTTGAGCGAAGTGCTAGGGCTTTTTCGAAGTGGCTTTGTGCTTCCGCCCACTTCTGCTCTCTTAAGTAGAACTGAGCCAGCGCGCTGTGTGCTTCGGCATTACCACTGTCTTTACTAATTGCACGTTCTAGCATGACCACTACTGGGTGGTGATCGGATAAGTTCAGCTCTGGAAGCAACATGTAGAGTTCATTTGACCCACTCTTTGCAATGTTCTCTTTGATCACAGTGAAGGCTTCTGAGTCAGCTTTGCGAGCGATAAGTTGCTTCACAAAGCAGGATACAAGGTGCGAACTTTGTTTCTGTTTTCTTGAAAGCTTGTTCCAATGGCTGATTAAACCTTCGCTACCTTGCTGTTGTGCCACATCATGAAGTAGCCCACATTGTGCTTTCTGTTCTAATTCACGTTGCTCATCAGCTGTTAGAAGTTTGTTCTTAACTAATTTAGGAGTTAACTCTAGCAATGGCTGCCATAACTTCAGTTGCAAGTAAGTGGCTTTTAACAGGCCAAGTACAGCAGTGTTATTAGGGTATGTGCCTTTTAGGGTCGAAAGTGTATCGAATGCAGCTTCGTAGTTTGACTCGCTGATTTGCTGTTTAGCTTTAGTTAGCTCAACCGCTAGTAGAGAGTCGTCCTGTTGGCTAGCAAGCTCGATGTACTTATCTCGCTCACTTGTATTACCTTGTTCGTGTGCCGCTTGAGAAGCGACTAAATAACAAAGTAGAGGCATGTCGTGATGGTTAGCCCAACGTGTTACCTTCTTCTCAGCGCCTTTCCAGTCACCTTCAAGCAGCTTGATGATGCCTTCATTGGTATAACGACGAGAGCGTTTCAATTTACGAACACTGAACCAATTCCAAGTTGTCGAGCTCGCGTACATAAGCTTTTTAAATAGGTACTCTAAGCCGAATAGAGCCGCTAGAAGAGCGATGACGAAGATAACCAGTGTTGTCACGCTCATCTCAATGGTCTTATTCGCAATTGAGATCAGAACGTAGCCTTGTTGACCAGAGAACTGAGTACCAACAATTAACCCAGCACCTAGAACGAGAAAAAGAAAAATCCAACGAATCATTATTTTTCCTCCGTGGTCATAACGGTGACTTCACGACGTAGGCGCTCACGTATCACATCTGACAACTCATTTTGAGACTCAAGCTTTACAGGGTATTTCACAGAGATGTTCTGTTCACTTAGCTGTTTAATCGCTTTCTCAAATTCAATCACTGAGTTGTTATCTTGATTTAGATAAGCTTTCGACCACTCGCTAGCGGTATTAAGAGCTGCGCTATAGAGTTCACCTTGTTCTTTGTAGACGGCGCGAATCGCGGTTTCTAATTTACCTTTGATGTTTTCACGCAGGTAGAAGTGCTGTTCTGGTGATAGTAGAGGGATAACTTCGCCATCACGACTGCGGAATGTGATGAAGTTTTCTGAGAAGTCTTTCATCGACGTCATCAGGTTGTTCTGCCAATCATTAATATCTTGCGATACCGCTTTTTTCTCAACAACCGCAGCTTCCGGAAGAATCGCATTGGCAAGCGGCAGTGTATCGACTTGCTGTTGCAAGCTTGTGATACGCAGAACTAAGCCGTCACGGTCGATCAGAGGAATAGTGCGAAGCTTGGTAATGTCATTGGTCATTGATTGACGCAGTGACACTAAGCTCGGGTCATTCAGTGCTGCGATACGTTGATCGGCGCTTTCCATTAACTTGGTTGCGCTAACGGCATCATGCTCAAGGAACAGTTTACGTCCTGCTAGTTTCACAAGGTAATCGGCTTCGGCAAGTAACCAGTCATTCGGGCGGCGACCTTTCACGTCAGCCACTGCTAACTGCAGGCTTTGAATGCTCTTCTGCTGTTGAGATTGCACGACCTGAGTTTTCTCCACCGCGTGTGAGGCTTCTTGGATAGTCTCTTGCTTGATGGTTTGTAGGTCTTTATTTACCGCAGATTGGGTATTTTGAAGTTGTGCTTGAAGAGCGGCTATTTGAGCCGAGTATTCAGCGCTCTTTTGCTGCATTTGAAATGCGATACCGCCACTGAAGATAATTGAAATAGCGATCGCAATAGCGCCTAGTTTGACACCGCGCTTACCTTGCTTTTCTGCTTTCTCTATTTGCTCTTTATGCTCAGCTTGAGGCTGCTCATTTTTAGCGGTATTTGAAGCAGAGGCATCAAGCTTCTGTTCAGGTTGTTTTGTCTCTGTAGAGTCAGCTTTTTCGTTTTCAACAACTACTGGCTGAGTATCTTGTTTCTTTTCAGGTTCAATATGCTCATTATTTTTTTTGCTTGTCATGCTTATTTCCTGTTTCTAGCTAGGGCCGGAGAGCAGCCAGTAATATTTGGTTCGTAGCACTGTGAGTATTGGTCACATTCGAGAAGCCGAGTTGTTGTGCTCGTTCTACAATGCGCTGGCTTGGGACAAATAGATGTCTTGTTGAAAGCCAAGCCAAATACTCATCAGGGGTAATTGAGCAGAGATACTCCAATTGTTCCTGACTAGTGATGACAACTTTGGACGTTTTTTTGTTTATCCATGTTTGATAGGTATTGTGGTCGCTAATAGGAATATATTCTCTACGGTAGGTCTCACAATAAGAGACTTGTGCACCTCGATTGAGTAGAGAATCCCTAATGAGCTCACGCCCACCATTGCCACGTAGTATCAAAATGGACTTATTTTCTACGCCATTAAGTTCAGTAAGTTTAAGAAGATGTTCACTATCACTAACTTGAGGATAGTTTACTTTTTGTTTACAGACTTTGCTTAAAACGTGCGCAGTTTTTTGACCAACGCCAAGATAAAGCGGCGAAGTAGGCCAAATGGATGAGGTTTTTGAAAGGATGCTTTGGGCAGCCGACACGGCGTGGTGACTGACTGCAATAATGATATCGCTGTTATTAAGCTGGGTGCTTAAATCCGCAGAGTTGGGATTATCCACGATACGAATCAGCGGATGATGGATTGCTTGAACCCCTTCATCCGCTAGTTGTTGGCAAAGCGATTGTCCCTCTGAACCGGGACGAGTCACCAACACTGTCATGATTATTCTTGGTCAACGTAGAGCTTGGTTAAGATTTCTCTCGCGCCATCATCCAGCAATTGATTTGCCAGAGTCACGCCAAGTGCTTCTGCATCTTTGCGAGGGCCAGAGATCTCACCACGAACCATCTTAGAACCGTCCGGTTCACCAACTAATGCACGTAGCCAGATGTTTTCGCCATCTAATAATGAGTAGCTGCCGATAGGAACCTGACAGCCACCTTCTAGGGTAAGGTTCATTGCACGTTCGCACAGTACACGATCAGCCGTGTCTTTATGATTCAGTGGTTCAAGGAGTTTAATCAGACGCTCGTCATCAAGGCGACACTCAATACCAACAGCGCCTTGGCCAACAGCAGGGAGAGACTGCTCTGGTTCGATGAAGCTACGAATACGCTCTTCTAGCTCTAGACGTTTAAGACCTGCAGCAGCCAGTACGATCGCATCGTATTGACCATCATCGAGTTTACCTAGACGAGTACCAACGTTGCCGCGCAGCTCTTTGATGATCAGATCTGGGCGGTATTCTAACAGTTGGCATTGGCGACGCAGACTGCACGTACCCACGACAGCACCTTGTGGGAGTTCGTCGATGTTGTTGTAAGTGTTTGATACGAAAGCGTCACGCGGATCTTCTCGCTCACAAATTGTTACCAGACCTAGACCTTCAGGGAAGTCGACAGGTACATCTTTCATTGAGTGAACCGCTAGGTCAGCACGACCTTCTAGCATGGCTACTTCAAGTTCTTTAACGAACAGTCCTTTACCACCCACTTTAGCAAGCGGAGTGTCTAGGATGATGTCACCTTTGGTCACCATAGTTACTAGCTCAACCTCTAAACCAGGGTGAGCAGCTTGCAGTGCATCCCTTACAAAGTATGCCTGCCAAAGGGCAAGAGGGCTTTTTCTGGTCGCGATACGGATTGGTGCTGAATTTGTCATGGTGTTTCCGATATAGGTTCTGTAATAGCCTAATCCTACCATTATGAGGCGAGAATTCTTACTGTTTGATCATTCCATACTTTGATAGCTGAGAGATTTTCATGAGTTCACCAAAATAGTGTGATTAGTATCTCATTTGAAACATGGGCTATTATTAGAAATAGTCAATAAAGAGGACACTACGGCGCCGTGAGTTTAACTTTCTGTCATCAAGGAATTGACCAGTATGACGGGTTCCTTTGCTTTACCATTAAGGGTAAAAGTGTTAAATTGATCACGTTTTGTTGCTCCTTTCGTTCAGTAACTAAACAGAACTGCACTTAACCTCAAACCAAGGACTTACCTTGCAGGCTTACACTCAAACTTTGATTCAACGATTAGACAATCTAAATCAGCAGCGCATTGATCGTGCGTTGGCGTTGATGAATGTGCAAGGCCAGCGAGTATTCAACCTTATTCCCGCACTGCTTCACTTCAATCACCCGATGATGCCTGGTTATTATGACCAACAAGTTCCTTTTGGAATTCGTAGCTTCACGCTTAATGAATTCCAAAAGCAATTTGTCTCTGATACCGAATTAACGCTGGGTGGCAAACTCACCGAGACGGATGAACCAGCAATCCTTGGCTTGTACACCATGGGTAGTACTTCTTCTATTGGTCAAAGCACTTCAAGTGATCTTGATATCTGGGTGTGTGTTTCCCCGGATATGGATGGCGCCTCTCGCGATAGCCTAACCAACAAGTGTCTCTTGATTACCGATTGGGCTGAAACCTTGGGAGTAGAAGCGAACTTCTTCTTGATGGATGAACAGCGTTTCCGTTCGAACCATTCAGAAGAGATGACCGGCGATAACTGTGGTTCTTCACAGCACTTATTATTGCTTGATGAGTTTTATCGCTCTGCGGTTCGTTTGGCTGGTCAGCGTTTGTTGTGGCAAATCATTCCGCCAGAAATGGAAGAGTGTTACGACGAGTATGTTCAAGGTTTGTGTCAGGATGGCTATCTTGATTGCTCGCAGTGGATCGATTTCGGCAAGCTGAATCGCATTCCCGCTGAAGAGTACTTTGGTTCAAACCTGTGGCAGCTCTATAAGAGTATCGACTCACCGTATAAATCGGTTTTGAAGGCGATCCTGTTAGAAGCCTATTCATGGGAATACCCAAACACCCAACTGCTGAGTATTGATACCAAGCGTCGCTTCTTCGCGGATGAACCGGATCTGTATGGCATGGATAGTTACTATCTGATGCTTGAGAAGGTAACGCGCTACCTAGAGCGTATTAACGACCATACTCGATTGGACTTGGTGAGGCGCTGTTTTTATCTTAAGACCCACGAGAAGTTGTCACGAGATGCGGGCATTGGCTCCGTTGCGTGGCGTCGTGAAGCCTTAACCGAGATGACTAAATCTTGGAATTGGGGACATGAAACCATTGCTGAGCTCGATAACCGCCGTAACTGGAAGGTTGAGCAGGTTAAAGTAGTGCACCATGCACTGCTTGATGCCTTGATGCTGAGCTATCGTAATCTGATTCAATTTGCGCGTCGTAACGACATCACTTCGGCAATCAGTCCACAAGATATCAGCATCTTGGCACGTAAGCTTTACGCTGCGTTTGAGGTATTGCCAGGTAAAGTGACACTGCTGAACCCACAAATCTCTCCGGATCTGCATGAACCCGACTTGAGCTTCATCGAAGTTCGTCAGGGTCAGTCGAATAAAGCAGGTTGGTACTTGTATAAGCAGCCACTGGTTGCACACCGCATTCTTGGTCAGCCTTCTCTAGAGCACCATGAGTACTTGAGTAAGTTGGTAGCATGGTCGTTTTTTAATGGCTTGATTACCGAGTCGACACGTTTGCACTCTGTGGTACGTGACGCTCACATCGATATCGATAAGTTCTATCAAATGGTGAGCGACCTGCGTAATACGTTTTCTTTGCGTAAGCGTCGCCCAAGTATGCAAGCACTGGCGAGCCCGTGTGAGATAAGCCAGCTAGCGATGTTCATCAACTTTGAAAATGACCCGACGTCTGAATTAAGTGGTCGTGCATTAAAAGTGGACCTCAAGAACGCCGATATCTTCAGCTTTGGTGAGGAAGGTAAGAGCTTAGTCGGCAGTGTCGACTTAGTTTATCGTAACTCTTGGCATGAAGTACGTACGCTGCATTTCCAAGGTGATACGGCAATGCTGGATGCGCTGAAGACGGTGCTTGGCAAAATGCACCAAGATGCTTTACCGCCAGAATCGGTTGATGTGTTCTGTTACAGCAAAAACCTGCGTGGTGTGATGCGTAACATGGTGTATCAACTGCTTGCTGAGTGTATCGATTTACGATTGAAACCGATTGAACCCGAGAAGCGCCGCCGCTTTAAGGCTATTCGTTTAGCTAATAAGATGTTTGGTCTGTTCTTCGAACGTCGTGGTGTGTCGGTACAGATGTTGGAAAACTCGGTCGATTTCTACCGTAGCATCTCAACCAATAAGTTAAAGGGCTCACCTTTACTGATGCTCGATAAAGAGCAAGAGTATCAGCTACCAGAAGTGGTGGATGGTTTTGCGAGTGAGGGCTTGATTCAGTTCTTTTTCGAAGATACCGACAAAGGCTTCAATATTTATGTATTGGACGAGTCGAACCAAGTTGAGGTCTACCACCAGTACAGCGGTGAAAAAGATGAGATGATCGCGAGCGTGAATTCTTTCTACACATCGGTAAAAGATGAGTCGAAGATGTCGTCTAAGTTGATTAACTTTAACCTACCTCAGTACTACCAAATCGTTCATCCTGAAGAAGGCAATTCTTACGTTGTGCCTTATCGTAACGATGCAACTTTAGCTTCTCGGAGCTCAAAGATAGTTAACATCTAGTCTTACTAAGCCCGATTGATTTTAAAAAAAGGAGTGATTGATTCACTCCTTTTTAGTTTTTGCTTACAAATGATTAGACCCAATCGATCGCTTCACCTGCGTGCTTCACGCATTCTTCTTTAACCATCTCAAACAGCTCCATGCCCGTCTTTGAACATGTCCACTTGTCGTCAACTAGCTTGAAGTGAAAGCCACCAGATTTAGACGCTAACCAGATTTCTTTCATTGGTTCTTGGCGGTTAATGATGATTTGGCTGCGGTTCTCAAACTCCAGCGTCATCACGTTACCAGTCACTTCGTAATCAATATCTGCCTCTGATTCATCGATAGCTTCTTCGATGTTTTGCATCTGTATATCGACCAGCTGATGAAATTCAGTCTCGTTCATCCTTTCTATCCTATTGCTTTTCCTGAGTGTGGTGCGATTATAGGGGGCATTGAGTTAATAATCACGATATGCAAAATGAAAAAATTAATTGCTGCTCTATTTATGATGTCCGTTATTGGACTTTCTGGTTGTGGTCAAACGGGTCCTTTGTACGATCCTGATGAAGTTCAGCAAACCGAACAATCACAATAAGTGAAAACACGCAGAAATCGTTATTTATAAGGGATAAGAACTTTGGATTACTTCAACTATCAGGAAGATGGCCAGCTTTGGGCTGAGGACGTCGCACTTTCACAACTAGCAGAGCAATATGGTACACCGCTGTATGTATATTCTCGTGCAACATTAGAACGCCACTGGAATGCGTTTGATTCATCGGTTGGTGAGCATCCGCACTTGGTGTGTTATGCCGTTAAAGCTAACTCAAACCTTGGCGTGTTGAATACTTTGGCTCGTTTGGGCTCTGGCTTCGATATCGTTTCTGGCGGTGAGCTAGAGCGTGTGGTTGCTGCCGGTGGCGATCCAGCAAAAGTTGTATTCTCTGGTGTCGGTAAAACAGCCGCTGAAATGAAGCGTGCGCTTGAGTTGAACATTAAGTGTTTCAACGTAGAGTCTGAACCAGAACTAGAGCGACTGAATAAAGTAGCTGGTGAGCTTGGTGTTAAAGCGCCGATTTCACTGCGTATCAACCCAGACGTTGATGCGAACACTCACCCTTATATCTCTACTGGTCTGCGTGATAACAAGTTTGGTATCGCTTTCGACCGTGCTCCTGCTGTCTATGAGTTTGCAAAAACACTCGATAACTTGTCTATCCATGGTATTGATTGCCACATTGGTTCTCAGTTAACAGATATCGAACCTTTCATCGATGCAACCGATCGCCTGCTTGCGCTGATCGACCAGCTACGTGCTAACGGTATCAACATCAAACACCTTGATGTCGGTGGCGGTTTGGGTGTGGTTTATCGTGATGAATTACCACCACAGCCTTCTGACTACGCGAAAGCCTTATTGGCTCGCCTAGACAATCATTCTGATCTAGAGCTGATTTTCGAGCCTGGAAGAGCGATTGCTGCTAACGCTGGTGTATTATTAACGAAAGTCGAGTTCCTCAAGCCAACAGAGCACAAGAACTTTGCCATCATCGATGCAGCAATGAACGATCTAATGCGCCCAGCACTTTACCAAGCTTGGCAGGATATTGTTCCTGTGAGCCCTCGTCAGGGTGAAACTGTGACTTACGATTTGGTTGGCCCAATCTGTGAGACAGGCGATTTCCTAGGAAAAGATCGTGACCTTGTTCTTGAAGAAGGTGATCTGCTAGCGGTTCGTTCAGCGGGTGCTTATGGCTTCGCGATGTCATCTAACTACAACACTCGTTCGCGTGCGGCTGAAGTGATGGTGGATGGCGATAAAACTCACTTGGTTCGTCAGCGTGAAGAGCTTACGAGTCTGTGGGAACTTGAAAACATTCTTCCGGAGTAATTTTAAGCGTTATGCACTTCCACTTTTCTAAAATGCATGGTTTGGGCAATGATTTCATGGTCGTGGACTGCATTACTCAAAATATTTTCTTTTCTCCAGATTTGATCCGTCGCTTGGCGGATCGTCACACTGGCGTGGGCTTTGATCAGCTACTTGTGGTTGAGGCTCCCTATGATCCAGAAACTGATTTCCATTACCGCATATTCAATGCGGATGGCAGTGAAGTGGAGCAGTGTGGCAATGGTGCACGTTGTTTTGCACGATTCGTTCGCATGAAAGGCTTAACGAATAAGTACAGCATCAACGTGAGTACCAAGAAAGGTAAAATGGTTCTCAAGATTGAAGAGAATGACCTGATCACGGTGAACATGGGCATTCCTGAGTTCGAACCCGGCAAGATTCCATTCAAGGCCAAGCAGCCAGAGAAGACGTATATCCTAAGAACGGATGTACACACCTTATTCTGTGGTGCGGTAAGCATGGGTAACCCACATGTGGTTACCGTGGTTGATGACGTCGACACGGCTGATGTGGACACCTTAGGCCCACTACTTGAATCACATGAACGTTTCCCTGAGCGTGTTAATGCTGGCTTTATGCAGGTCGTTAACCGTGAAGAAGTTCGTCTACGTGTTTACGAACGCGGCGCGGGTGAAACTCAG
Organism: Vibrio sp. 10N.261.52.C2; assembly: GCF_041471425.1. Lineage (NCBI taxonomy): Bacteria > Pseudomonadati > Pseudomonadota > Gammaproteobacteria > Vibrionales > Vibrionaceae > Vibrio > Vibrio sp. 10N.261.52.C2. The sequence continues at coordinate 9,635 of NZ_JBFROH010000005.1, forward strand.
GCATGTGGTAGCGGAGCGTGTGGCGCAGTTGCAGTGGGTATCACTCAAGGCTTACTGGCTGAGAATGTGAAGGTTCGTCTACCAGGCGGTGACTTACACATTAGCTGGCAAGGCCCGGGTAAACCTCTGTTTATGACCGGCCCTGCAACGCATGTGTTTGATGGTCAACTTTCTTGCTAATAACGACCCAAAACAAATATATTCATAAAAATAAAGGATAGGTTTTGTCTTACGTTGAAGCCGACGCACTCACCGCAGAAGTGGTCGCGGAATATTTACGTGATAACCCAGATTTTTTCCAAGACCGAAAAGATTTGGTTGATCGCCTTGCTATCAATAACGTTGAGCAGGGCGCTGTTTCTCTGGTTGAGGTTCAGCTTAAACGCCAACGTCATCGAATCGAAGAGCTTGAAGAAGAGATCACTGGCTTGATGTCGTTGGCAGCAAATAACGATAAAACCTTCTATGAGTTTATGGATCTGCAAGCGCAAGTGCTGAAATGCAGTGACTTCATGCAGGTGATAAAAGCCGTTGAACAAAAAGCGTTAGATCTTGGGCTTAAGGCTCATGTTCGTATTCTTTCGCAATCTGGCTTTTATCAGTTGAGTGCTGAGGGTTACTCTAAGTTTTCGCTTAACCATTTCAATGGCAAAGATGCTTATCTTGGACGCTTGAGAAAAGCCGACAGACACGATTTGTTTGGTGATTATCCAGTTCCAGAGCTAGGCTCTTATGTAGTACTACCGCTTGCTAAGCAGTCTCCATTGGGTTTGCTCGCCTTTTCTAGTGAAGATGGCGGACATTTCCAACCCCATATGGATACGCTCTTTTTACGCCATTTAGCACTTGTTGTCGCTCATTTGGCGGACACCTTACCTTGGCAGATAAATAATGAGCCTAGAGCCCAAAATACCTCTTCCTAACAGCCTTCAAAAGCCACTTTCTCGCTTCTATGAATATCTCCGAAGCGAGAAGGGACTCAGCCTACACACCCAACGTAATTACAAACAACAACTTGAAACCATGGCCGGTCATTTAGTCACTCTAGGGCTAAAGGATTGGGGTCAAGTCGATGCGGCGTGGGTCAGACAACTGGCCAGTAAAGGCATGCGTGAGGGAATGAAAGCGAGCAGCATTGCAACGCGCTTATCGTCACTGCGCAGCTTCTTTGATTTCCTTGTGTTGCGTGGCGAAATGACCGCCAATCCAGCCAAAGGTGTCTCTGCACCTCGCAAACAACGCCCTTTGCCTAAAAACCTCGATGTTGATGAAGTGGGTCAACTGCTTGATGTGAATGAGGACGATCCATTGTCGATTCGTGATCGAGCGATGATGGAGGTGATGTATGGTGCTGGATTACGACTGGCAGAACTGGTCGGCATCAATCTGAAAGATGTGTTGGGTCGACAAGGCGAAATCCGAGTGATTGGTAAAGGCGACAAAGAACGTAAAGCGCCTTTTTCTGGTTTAGCTAAAGAGTGGGTCGATAAATGGCTCAAAGTTCGTGGTGAATTGGCTTCACCGGGTGAAACCGCGCTGTTTGTCTCTAAGCTCGGGACTCGTATCTCTCACCGCAGCGTGCAAAAGCGCATGGAAGAGTGGGGCAAGAAGCAATCTGTCGCGAGCCACATCAGCCCGCATAAACTGCGTCACTCCTTTGCAACGCATGTGCTGGAATCGAGCCAAAATCTTCGTGCTGTGCAAGAGTTGCTTGGCCATGAAAACATCTCGACGACCCAAGTGTATACCCACTTAGATTTCCAACACTTAGCACAAGCTTATGATCAGGCTCACCCGAGAGCTCGTAAGAAGAATAAAGATTAGATTAAAGGGTTTACTATGCGAATTTATCGAGGGTTAAAGCCCATCAAAGCCATGACCTTTGACTTGGATGACACCCTGTATGACAACTGGCCTGTGATCATGAAGGTTGAGAAAGAGATGGCACAGTGGCTTTATCAAAAGCACCCAGTGTCGGCTTCTTTATCGCTTGAAGAGTGGCAGGGCATTAAGCAGCAAGTCGCATCTGAAAACCCAGCTTTGAAACATGATGTCACCGTGTGGCGTGAAACTCAGATTAAGAGTGGTTTGCTGCAATTGGGTTACTCTCTGCAGCAAGCAGAGCAAGCGGCTCGAGAGGGCATTGAGCATGCCTTGTGGTTGCGTAATCAAGTCGATGTCCCTCAAGAAACGCATCGAGTGATGACTGAACTTAGCCAACGTATTCCTCTGGTTGCGATTACCAATGGCAATGTCGATCCACACAAAATTGGCTTAGGGCTGTACTTTCAATTAATCCTTAAAGCCGGCCCTGATGGCAGAGCAAAACCCTATCCAGATATGTTTGAAAAAGCTCAGCAACACCTAGGTTGTGACGCTGAGAATATTCTTCATGTTGGCGATCACCTCAAAACGGATGTCTATGGAGCCAAGCAAAATGGCTTCCAAGCGTGCTGGTTTAATGACACTGGTTCCAATTTATACCGCTCCCCGAAGGCGAGTGTGCTCCCTGATGTTGAAATAGACCAACTTAGCGATCTTATGCGACTAATTTAATGGCTCGGTAAGCTTATTGTGTCGCATTTATGCTATTGAATTGTTACATTAGTCGCCTATAAAAGCCTGATTAGGCTAGGATAATTGGCGACTACTTTTTATCGATTCATTTCAGTCATAGCAGTGGTTGCGGGTTGTTACTTCACTCGATTTTGAACAAGGGTTGGCATGCAAACATTTACATTTCTCGCAAATACTGAGGCGTTATTTAGAGCTCAATTTGATCAGCGAGAATGGTGTGACAGCAAACAGTACCTTATTCAAATTTTCTCAGCTCAATCTTCAGATCTAGCTCGTCAAATCGCGGGTGTTGCCCTCAATCGTTTAAATAATGCGACGCTAATTGGCCAGAGTGCTCGTCATGTTATCTGTGATAATTGCCTTGAAAGTGCATGCACCTTAGTCATCATCAGTGAGTTCAACGAAACCCATCTAACCTCTGCGGTCCAGCCTTTTTCCGGCAATCCAAATCAAGACAGCCAAGACTTAGCTTTTCAGCTGCGCCTTACAGAAGAAACCAAAACGGTCATCAGCTTGTGCGATCAGGTTGAAGGGCGTGATTATCCTATTTATAGCGCTTTTGAAAATTTGCCTTACGCCTTGCCGATAGCTGGTGGACTGTGCCATGAGAATGAATTTGGCCGTTGGGTTATGTATAACGAGCAAACCTACCAGCACGCCTGTGTTGCTGTGGCTCTGACTAACCCAAGATTGAAGGTTTGGTCGGACGCGTACTCTGAGTGGAACCCGATTGGGATGAAGCTACGAGTCACACACGCAATCGGAAATCGCTTATACGCATTGAACGACAAGCCGGCTATTGAAGTATTCAAACATTACCTTGCGGATGGCAAAGACCTTCCTTTTAGTCAACTGATGAGCTTTCCACTTTATCGAGAACTTGGCAGAAAGAAGGGTATCTCGACGCCGCTACGTATTAATGATGATGGCAGTATTGAGTTTGATAGCCCTTGGCATGTCGGTGAAGAGGCGCAGTTTTGTTATAACCACCCATCGCTCACTGCAGAAAAGGTGCACCACGGTGCCGAGATGCTAGCCATGCATCAGCCTGAATCGGTGATCATTTATAACTGCGTATCTCGACTTGAATTTATCGACAGTAAACTTGAGCTCAAGCCATTTGAAGGGATAGTGAATACATGTGGTGCCTACTGCATGGGGGAGCTATACCGTAATGAAGACCGCCAAGAGATACTGCACCACAGCTTGACTTATATCGCTATGCGCGAGTCTGACGAGATTAAAGAGTTTCATTGCGAAGACTTTCAGTGTGGCTCAACCGTGTCGCCATTGCTTAACCTAGTCAGAAATGCAGTCGCTGATCTCGACAGTATGAATACTCAGATGGAAAAGAAACTCCATCAACAAGCGCGTCGCTTAACCGAAAGCTATCGCATTGACTCGCGTACTGGTTTGCCGAACCGTATCGTACTGAAAGAGCGCCTCAATACGATTCTGTTCAGTGAACATCTGCTGACCTTAAAGCTAACCAACTTCCATCAGGTTAACGAGAAGTATGGTTATCAAGTGGGGGATCAGCTGCTACTCGATCTGTCTAATCACTTTATCGAGCGATTACAGCTTCGTGTGGTTAAAGAGCCTCGCGTGAAGGTAGAGCTATTCAGTATTGGTGTTGGAGAGTGGGCGATTATCTTCAATGCTAGTGTTGGTAGTACGAAAATAAAAGAAGGTTTCGTTGAGTTCGCCGATGACATCGAACACATAAATTTTGAGCCATATGGTTTGGCTGATATTGATTACCTGTCAGTTTCTCTGTGTGGCGGCTTTGCTAGTCGTTGTGACTTCTTAACCGACAGTGGTGACCAGATCTTATTGAAAGCGATCGAAGCTCGACGCTATGGAGTACGTAACAATACCCACATCACCAATGCTAAAGACATTCAGGTGAGTGAAGAAGATCGCAAAGAGCAACTAGGCTGGCTGAGCTGTGTAAGTCGTGCGATTTTAGATCAGAACATCATCACTTATTCCCAGCCAATTGTGGAGTCGGTTACGCACGAAATGATTGGCCAAGAGTGCTTGGTCAGAATCATGGAGTCAGACGGTACCATTGTGCCACCAGGTAAGTTCTTACCTATCATTGCCGACACGCACCTTTACACTCGCCTCAGCCGACACATGATTAAGAACACCATAGGTTATATGGCGGATAAGCAAAGCCCATTTTCTATCAACCTATCCCCGCAAGATTTGTTGAGCGACAAGACGCTTGAGGTGCTCGAGACCGCCATCAGTGCTATGAACGATCCCACTCGACTTGGCCTAGAGGTTCTCGAGTCTGAGCAGATTAAAGATTATGGTCGCATGATTGAGGTGTGTGATCACTTCCGTGCTCTCGGGGCGAGAATCATTGTTGATGACTTTGGCTCTGGTTACTCCAACATCGAGGAAATCATTAAGCTTGAGCCACAGATCATTAAGCTCGACGGTAGCTTGATTCGTAATATCGACAAAGATCAAAAACAAAGAAACATAGCCTCTCAGTTGATTCGTTTGTGCCAAGTGTTCAATGCCAAAACGGTCGCTGAATTTGTCCATAACCAACAGGTTTGTGAGATAGCAGAGCAAATGGGTGTCGATTATCTGCAGGGTTACTACTTCGGTGAGCCTAAGCGACTGTTTTAGCAGTTAAAGCTTCCCGCATTGTGTAACGACTGGCTATAAAAGTACTGCGCCGCCATTAATGACTGCTTTTTGGCGGAATGAATGATGTCTAACTAAGGTCACATTATTCATAACGCGATCGCAAGTATTCCGTGCAAGCCTTATCTATAATAAGCACAATAATAAATCATTAACGTAACGATTAATGTGAATATGCAGTCGACTTCTCTCCTGATACAAGACATTGAGCAAACCCAACGTGAATTGGAAAAGATAGATTTTCATCAACATGAAAGCCTACTGATTCAGGTGTTTTCGTCTTTCGAGAAAGGTTCTGTTTTGGCTGCCTGCCAAGTGATTCAATCGACTTTTCCCAATGCCAAATTGATTGGTTGCAGTGCTAACCACTACATTAGTCAAGGTGTCATCCTGCACCAAGGTCTTTATCTGATTGTTACCCGCTTTGACGCGATGTCTTACTCTTGTGGTGTTGTCGAATATAGCGAACAACCATTGCTCGATAGCCACGCTATGTGGCAACAGCTTGAGTGCAATGATAATACTCAAAGCATCATCTGTTTCGCAGACCGCTTGCAGATAAATAACCGAGATCTATTTTCAGCGTTTGAGCAGTCGATGTATTCATTACCGATCTGTGGCGGTGCATCGACCATCACAGATAATGGGCGATGGGTGATGTTAGACGGCATTTGCTATGAAAATGCCTATGTGATGTTGGCGCTGCACAGTGTTGAGCTCTCCATCGCTAAGGGTTACTACACTGAATGGAATCCGATTGGTCGAACTTTTCGAGTGACAGGTGCTCAAGAGAACCGGTTGTTGGAACTGGATGGGATGCCTGTTCGCGAACTCTACAATCGTTACCTCGCTGATGGCCTCGAAGTGCCTTTTGAGCAACTGCATAACTTTCCCTTGATGGTCGGTGACCCGAAAGAGCAAAACATTCACTTACCGCTCAAGGTAACGGAAAGTGGAGAGATAGAATTCAGCGGCCTGTTCCAAGTGGGCGATGAGGTCCGGTTTTGTTATGACCATCCATCACTGACCTTAGAGCAGATACGACTGGGCGTGCAGCAGATCGCCTCTCATAGGCCAGAACAGTTCTTCATTTACAACTGCACCTCTCGCATCGACTTTATCGATGGCAACCAAGAGGTAGAGGTTTTCCAAAAATTGGCCGACAGCTATGGCGTTTACTGCATGGGAGAACTTTATCAAGAGAATAGCCAACAGCGAATCTTGCACCATAGCCTCACTTACCTTGCGCTTAAAGAGGGTGAGGGTAAGGGTAAGGCAGTATTGCCATTAGAGACACAACCCGCTACCAATATATCCCCTCTGTTTTCATTGATCCGAAATGCACTGCTTGATGTCGATGATATGAATAACAGTATGGCGAGTAAGATTCAGCAGCAAGCCACTGCATTGACGGCAAGCTACCGAATTGATCTCCGTACTGGTTTACCCAATCGCAGTGTGTTGCGTGAGAAGCTGTCGAAAATGAGCAGTGACAGCCACTTGTTAGCTTTGAAGGTCACGACCTTTGGTCAGATCAATGAGAAGTATGGCTATCGAGTGGGTGACAAGCTTTTACATGATTTGAGTGAGTACTTTCAAAAGGCGCTGTGGCAGTTCTTTGATGAGGGTTGTCAGCTCTACAGTATCGGTATTGGTGAGTGGGCGGTGGTGTTTGATAGCTGGGCGAGCCAAGAACATATTCATCAGCGATTCTCGGAATTTGCCGATCAAACCGAGCATGTGAATTTTGAGCCTACCGGTTTACCCGATATTGATTACTTGTCGGTGTCTATCTGTGCGGGTATCGCCAGCCGTCGAGATTTCCCGACTACCTCTATTGATGACTTATTGTTGAAGGCGATTGATGCGAGGCGCAGCGCTGTCAGCCAGAACAAGCACCTAGTGAGCGCCAAGGCACTCATTCAATTGGAGAAGCATCGCCAAGAGCAACTTGGTTGGCTGTCGTGCGTGAGTCGCGCGGTGCTTAATCAGAATATTGTGGCGTGCTCTCAGCCCATAGTTTCAGCACACAGTCATCAGGTAGAGAGCTACGAGTGTTTGGTTCGAATTGAAGAGGACGGTCAGTTAATTGCACCGGGTAAGTTCTTGCCAATCATTGAAGGAACCCATCTCTATACACGCCTCAGTCGTCAGATGATAACGCGCACCTTCGATTTTATGAGTCAGCGAACCGATTCGTTCTCAATTAATTTAGCGCCACAAGATTTCAGCAATGAGAAAACCATTCTTCACCTTGAACAAGCGATCAAGAAAATCAGTCACCCACAGCGTATTGGCTTGGAGGTGTTAGAAACGGAACAAATTCAGGATTACGGTCGCTTGATTGAGGTGTGTAATCACTTCCGCGATCTTGGTGTGAATATTATTGTTGATGACTTTGGTTCGGGCTATTCGAACATTGATGAGATATTGAAGCTAGAACCACAGGTGATCAAGCTTGATGGCAGTTTGATTCGCAATATTGATAAAGATAAAAAGCAGCGCAAGATCGCTCAGCAGTTGGTGAGCTTATGCCAGATTCTGAATGCTAAGACGGTGGCGGAGTTCGTTCATAATGAGCAGGTGTGCCGTATTGCTGAAGACATGGGGGTCGATTACTTGCAAGGGTATTACTTTGGTCAACCTCAGCGTTTGTTTTGATGGAGCGAGCGTTTCACGTGAAACACTGGTTGGCTCAATAACGAAAATACGATGTAAAAAGGGTGAGCTTATGGCTCACCCTTTTTGTTTTTAGTGTCTGTCTCGTCCCGAAATGTGTTTTTACCTTCCCGCGCGCCTGCTTGGTCTATTTGAGGGCGTGGCCACACTTGTCGGCGTGGAACACTTTTAGATAATGCTGGTAGTAGTCATCAATGAGCTTGGCAGATTCACTTTCACCTAAAGATTTGAGTAACTCAATACCCACTTCACAAGTACACAAGTGGCCACTGTCTTGGTTGCGGCGCAAGGTGTATGAAGATTCGCTGGTAATATCGAGGTGAACTTGCGGAACGGCTTGTAACCACGAGCTCTTGTTAAGCATCTTCTTCGCTTCTTGCCATGTGCCATCCAAGATGATGAATAGTGGCTTACGGCTCTGGGCTTGGGTCATTACAGCTTGCTGGCACTCGACACTTTGATCACTTGGGAATAAAAGAAACGGTTGTCGTGTTTTATCGTCAAGCAGTGCGATGAGCTCCGCTGGTGGTGTTTTCCTTTGCCATACAATGGACTGACACTGATCAAGGGATTGCTGAAGCAGCTTCCCTGTATTGGTATCGCGTGACAGTTCATTCTCATGAGTGAGCAGTACAAGATCGATTTGGCTTGCGACACTAGGTATCAGGTGACAAATACATTGGTGAGTGAAGCTACAACCATGGCAAGCTTGTTGGTTACTCATGTTTACAACTTAACTCCACTTTGTGCGGGTGAGATACCATCAGCAAACAAAACCACGTCGCTGATATCAGCATCATCTGCAACTGGAGCGACACTTGGGTTTAGCGGGTAGCTGACACCAGAGTATGAAAGTGTGTGTTTCGCCGGTGTTGCACCGCCGCCACTGACATTGAAGATCAGATCCTGCCAGCCGTGGTTTTGCGATTTACCTAAGCGTATGTCGCCCTTAACCAGTGTCACTCGGCTATTGAAGCGCCAGTTATCTTGATGGTTTTCGAAAATTAGCAGTGTACAGCCACCAGAACCACACCAATCGAGTTGGGCGAACAGCTCTTCTTTACCGTCGCCGTTGAGGTCGTAGGTTAACCAGCGGTATTTAGTGTCGTCAGGTGAGCTGTTGTTGATCTTAAAGTATTCGCGGATCGCTTGGTCGACTTTTGGATCAAGTTGATCGCTGGAGTTCACCTGCTTTGCGGTTAGATCAACGTTAGTGGTGGTGTTTACTTGTGCTTGCGCACTCTTAGCTTCGAATAGCACCAGACCGCCATTGGCAATCGGATACACCACGTTGCCCACTTTCTCTTTTTCAGCGATTAGCTTGCCATTATCGAGTGTGAAGATGCGCTCGGAGATCAAATATTGTTGCTGGTGGCGAGTCATAACCACTTGTACCTGATTTTGGTTCAGTTGCTGCCAGAAGCCTTGTTCAACAATAGAAGGGTCTCCATTGCTGTATGAATAAGTCGTGATAGCACTGTGGTCATTGTTGAGTTCAAGGTTGATAGAGAACCCTGAGTTTTGCGTTGAGCTAGCGAAGTAGAGTCCGCTCCAGTCCAGCGTTGGATCTTGGTTAGAGACCGTCGCACAGCCATTGTAGTTACTGTCATTGAGGTTAAGCTTGGCATGCCATCCATAGATAGAATCGCTCATGCCGTCGCTACAGCTCTCTTTCGTAAGGTTGAGTTTGCCTTGTGCAGCTTTACCTTCTAATTGGTAGTCACGGCTGCTCGATGTGGTGCGGCTTGATTCAATATCGAGGGTCTGTGGCTGTTCGCCCATCTTGGTGTATTTCAGCTGGTCTTTATCGAAGGTTGCTGACCAGAAGGGTTCATTACCAAATACTCGTGTTGAGCGCAGCGGTTGGACGCAGCGATCTGGGTTCTCTGCGGTTAGGATGTTCACTTGGTCAACCACGAAACGCGCTGTGAAATCTGCGTTATAACCCGTTTGGCTCGGCACGGTTAGGTGACCAATCAGCTCGCCATATAAGGCTTGGTAAGGTCTCGTTGAGAGCCCTTGTGCTTCTAACGCTAACTCTGGAGATAAGTCTAACCAGTATTGTTGTTGGCTACCGCAAGGAGTGAAGGTTCGGCTTTCATGGCCAACCACCACCTGACCACGCATGATGAAGGTTTGCGGTTGAATGCTCAGTGGCTCATCCAAGTTTGCTGGGGGCTGTTCAGGTTGTTGCGGCGTATCAGGTGCCGTAACACAGCCTTGCAGAGCGAACGCGACTAGCCATGTCACTGGGTTTTTCATTACCTTCATGTTATATCTTCCTCGGAGCAACCGTTAATTGGATTTATTATGGCATATTGGTTATTTAAAACAGAACCCGACACCTTCTCTATTCAGACTCTTAGAGTACAAAAAACCTCTTGTTGGGAGGGTGTACGCAACTATCAGGCTCGAAACATGATGCGTGATGACGTCAAGCTTGGCGATCTGGTGATGATATACCACTCATCATGTAAAAAAGTTGGCGTAGCGGGGATCGCTAAAGTAACCAGAGAAGCCTACCCAGACCACTTTCAGTTCGACCCTGAGAGTGATTACTACGATCCTAAGTCTTCACCCGATAACCCACGCTGGATCATGGTGGATGTCGAGTTTGTGCGAGTGACTGAGCGCTTGATTCCTTTGGTTACGCTTAAAGCCATGCCTGAACTCTCCGAAATGCCCTTGGTGAAACGCGGTAATCGCTTATCGATCATGCCGGTTACCGAACAAGAGTGGCAGGCAATCTTAAGCAAAGAAGTGTTAGGTTCTCGATAGCGTTAGAGAGAGCTTTTTACGTAAGGTTCAAAAAAGGCAGCCAGTTGGCTGCCTTTTTATTTATTCAGATCTGTTCAACGAGCGAGATTAGAGCAGATGCTTTTCTAGGTAGTGAGCAACGGCATCGTCTGCGTTACTGCCAATCACTTCATTGTCAGGTAGTGCTTTCATCACTTTCTCATGTGATGTACCCATGATTAGACCTTTACCCGCCATAGCCAGCATTTCAGCGTCGTTCATGCCATCACCAAAGGCAACACAGTTATCCAGAGTCAGGTTTAGTGATTTTGCAACAGCGTCTAGAGCGTGGCCTTTAGAGACTTCAGCTGCCATCACTTCCAGACACCAAGGTGTAGAGAAGGCGATGTTCAGTTTGTCGCCAAAAGCATCTCTTAGCTTTTGTTCAAACGTGACGAGATATTCGTGGTCTTGTTCTGGATGTGTGAAGAAGACTTTCGCGATGCCTTCGCTTGGTGCGTTTTCAGCTTCAAAGCGCTTGTAGCTAAAGCCAGACTCACTGTGGAATTTAGCCAACATTTCATCTTCACGGTCTAGTAACCAATCTTCATTCTGGTACATGTGAATAAAGAGGTTTGGATCTTGGCGCACAATATCAATAACCGGTTGAACGAGCTCTTGAGGTACGTTTTGGCTATACATTAGCTGATCATTCTGGTCGTGTACGCGAGCACCGTTTGATGTGATCATGTAGGCCGGAATCCCTGCGATTTGACGAATCCCAGCTACATCGACGTGATGGCGACCCGTTGCGAAGATGAAGGTATAACCTTGGTCGTGTAATTTCTTAAGCGTTAGCTTGGTAAAGTCGCTTAGCTGATGGTTGGGAGCCAAAAGCGTACCATCTAAATCAGAAGCAACAATTTTCACGGAATCTTTTAGTGCAGGAATACTCATTTAACCCTCATTGCAAAATGCTTAACCAATATTGACGCTAGCCAGCGCTAGAATCGTTTTAACTACAATATCTCTAGGTAGAAATTGTATGCCAAATTCATGCAAGAAAAGAGGGCAAAGCTCACTTACTTCTCTTCCTCTTTAGCGCTTATTTTCTTGGTAGGTTGCTTAGCCTATTAGCTCTAGGCGAAAAACTGATTGATCGCATCCAGTGTTTGATTGCGATATTCATCCTGCTCAAACAACACCTCATGCCTAGAACCCTCAATCAACTTAAACTGACAATCAGAGTTGGTTTTCTTCAGCTTAGAGATGAACTTTACTTGAGCACTGTTACTGACAATCTTTTCATCCCCAGCTTGAATCAATAGCAGAGGGATCTTGATTTGACGAGTTTGTTGAATTGCTTGCTTGGCGGCCATTAACCCTTGCCACACCCAACGCGTGCTTGGTCCACCCACCTGCAAAGATGGAGACTCGTCATATAAGCGACGGAACCACTGATAGCGAACCTTACTGTGGCTCAGTAAGTTGTTTTCAAAAGGCTTCGAATAATATGCTTGCTGGCCCGGCGCGTAAGTTGGCTTGGCATAAAAAGCGGTAAGCACTTGTCCAACGATCATCGCGATAGGTTTCAGGTACCACTCGGTATTGATACCAAACATCGGAGCGCACAGAGTCACCTTATCAAACGGGTGGTCTGGATGGGTTTGTAGGTAGCGAGTGGCTATGGTGCTGCCCATTGAGTGTGCGAGCAGGTAGCGATTGGAATACTTACTGAGATCAAAACTGGCAATGACGTCAGACATGTCAGATGCATAATCATCAAACTCATGAATGTGACCAATGTCAGAGTCTGTTACCATACGTTCAGACTGGCCTTGACCTTGGTGGTCAAATGAATAAACGTCATAGCCTTGTTGATAAAAATCATAAAAGATTTCTTGGTATTTTTGGCAGCATTCGATACGGCCATTTGAAATCACAATAGCTTTGCTGTGCTTTTCTGAGGTGAGGCTGCACCAGTACAGTTTCTTTTTACCAGACGATGTTAAAAACCCCTCTTTTCTTTGTTGCCAAAGAGCGTTGATCGGGTGTTTAATCGCATGATCGAACTGAGGTTCTTGAGTGTAAGGGAAGGTGGCTTCGCTGTGGTTTTCCATGGGAAATTACCTGAACTGATGCGTGTGAGAGCTTTATTGCTACTAATGTTGTTAGATTAAAGAACTAGTAAGGAAATGCAAATGGATACTCATGTTTGGCTTGCTTATGTTGTCACAGCGATTTTGTTTAGCTTGGCTCCGGGCTCGGGTACCGTTAACTCAATCAGTAATGGGCTTAGCTATGGCACTAAAAAGTCACTCGCATCAATTGTTGGCTTACAGCTTGGTCTTGCGTTTCACATTATGCTGGTGGGCGCGGGTATCGGTGCACTCGTTGCTAAGTCTGCGTTGGCGTTCACCATCATTAAGTGGGTCGGCGTGGTGTACTTACTTTGGTTAGGTATTCAAAAGTGGCGTGATAGCTCGAGCCTAGTAGCATCTGAAGAAAGCTCTACTCTGTCGAGTGGCAAACTGCTGAGAAACGCTGTGCTTATCAACCTAACTAACCCGAAATCAATCGTGTTTTTGGTGGCTTTGTTTCCTCAGTTTATTGACCCTACACAACCTCAAGCACCTCAGTTATTAGTGCTAGGTGTGACGACAGTATTCATTGATAGCGTTGTTATGTTGGGTTACACCTCATTAGCGTCACAAATGGGACGTTTTATTCGCTCTGATCGCATAATGGGTAAGATAAATAAAATATTTGGTGGTATGTTCATGGGCTGCGGTGCTTTGCTAGCTGCCGCGAAAGCTTAGATTAAGCGACTGAGTTATAGTTAAACCAATCAGAGTTATCAAGAAATGACCGCTACATACGTTGCTCGACAACCTATCTTAAATCGCAAGAGGAATACACTCGGCTATGAGTTGTTATTTCGCGATGGAGAAAAGAATGCGTACCCAGCGCATATTGAGTCTAATCGAGCAACGTATCGTCTGATTGTTGAGAACTTCTTGTCTGTTGGTCTTAACCCTTCTATTCCATCTTCACGCTGCTTTATCAACTTCCCTTATCAAAGTTTGATTCGTCGACTGCCCTTAAGTTTGCCGAAAGATAAGGTGGTGGTAGAGATTCTGGAAACCTGTAAACCAACAGATGAATTGTTGGAAGCGGTTAAAGACCTTTACCAAGCGGGTTACATGATTGCCCTAGATGATTTTACTTCGACCCCAGAATGGGAACGTTTCCTTAAATACACGCATATCGTAAAGCTCGATATTATGCAGATGGGTTTGGATGAAGCGTGTGATTTGGTTAGGGCGCATCAAGGGAAAAAGTTTAGCTTTTTGGCGGAGCGCGTTGAGACCGAACAAGAATTCCAGCAAGCCAAAGAGGCTGGCTTTAAGTTTTTCCAAGGTTACTTTTTCAATAAACCGGAAATCATCAAGAGTAAATACATTAGCCCTGAGCAAGTGATTGCTATGGAGCTGTTTCAAGAAGTGTGTAAGCCCGATGTGGACTTTCAACGGGTGGAGAGCATTGTCGCGAAAGATGTGGCGCTCTCATATAAGCTGCTGCGTTTTGTGAATACTATGTCGCCGCGCCTTGAAGTTACCATCTCTTCTTTTCGTCAGGCTTTGGTATATCTAGGTCAAGAGAAACTGAAAATGTTTGTCTCGTTGGCGGTGGCGTCTTATGTCTCTGATAAGAAGCCAAAAGAGCTATATGGCTTATCGCTTCAGCGAGCTCAGTTCTGCCAACGTATGTCTCGTTATCAGGCATTTGAAGGGTACAGAGAACAGGCCTTTATGATTGGCTTATTCTCCTTGTTGGATGCTCTGTTGGACTTGTCGTTAGATAACTTAGTCGAGCAGTTGCCGCTGTGTAAAAGTATCAAGGTTGCTCTATTACGTAGAGAAGGGCCATATGGTACCTTGCTCGCACTTGAAGAGAGCTTTGAGCATGCCGATTGGCAACAGATTGATGAGCACTGCGCCGATTTAGGATTAAGCGTGGATCAGGTTAAAACGGAGCTTACTGAAGCGCGCCGTTGGAGCCATACCGTGACCAACAAGCTCTGATATTTCTTCGTTAAACTTTTATGACAATTGAAACGCACGCCTTGACGTGCGTTTTTTTACAACTAATATATGCGCATATCCATATATGAGTATGTAGTTATGCTTCCTCACCAATTTTTTAAATTACTGTCCGATGAAACGCGAGTGCGTTGCTTAATGTTGATAGTTCGCAATGAGTGCTTATCGGTTGGTGAGTTGACTCAGGCATTGCAAGAAAGTCAGCCAAAGGTTTCACGCCATCTTGCGCAGCTGCGTTCAAACGGTGTTTTGATTGATGTTCGCCAGGGGCAGTGGGTGTTTTACCGCCTGTCACAAGATTTACCAGGTTGGATGCTAAAGTTAATTGACGACCTTATTGCATCGAACTGTTTGAAAACTGAATACCAGCAAGATATTGAGCGCTTAGAGTCGATGAACTCACGCCCAGTATGTTGCGTTTAAATACATTAAAACTTAATGCCGAAATAGTTGTAGTTGCAGCTAGGCGACAAGTGAACTTATCCCTATGAGCATAGTGGCTCTATGTAATTAGGGCGGCCGGCGCTCCGGTAAGTGAACGTAGTCAACAACGCTGCGGCTTCAAATATGAAGGCAATTAACTGAGAGAACAGAAAATGACATTCAAAGTAGGTATTAATGGTTTTGGTCGTATCGGCCGTCTAGCACTTCGCGCAGCATTCGATTGGGATGAGCTAGAATTTGTTCAAATTAACGATGTTGCTGGCGACACAACAACACTGGCCCACCTTCTAGAATTTGATTCAGTTCAAGGTCGCTTTCACCACGAAGTAACTGCAGAAGGCGATGAGATGATCATTAATGGCCAGCGCATCAAGACCACACAAGAGCGCGACATCGATGCGATCGATTGGTCTGGCTGCGATGTGGTTATCGAAGCGACCGGCGTTCACCGTAAGACTTCTTTCCTAAACAAATACCTAGAGCAAGGCGTGAAGCGCGTTGTGGTATCGGCGCCAGTGAAAGAAGAAGGCATTGCAAACATCGTGGTTGGTGTGAACGACAATATCTTCGACCCTGCGGTACACAAAATCGTAACGGCAGCGTCTTGTACAACGAACTGTATCGCTCCTGTGGTTAAGGTAATCAACGAGAAGCTTGGTATCGAGAACGCAGCGTTCACCACTATTCACGATCTAACTAACACGCAAACTATTCTTGATGCGCCCCATAAAGACTTACGCCGTGCACGTGCATGTGGCATGAGCCTTATCCCAACAACAACGGGTAGCGCTAAGGCGATTGTTGAGATCTTCCCAGAGCTTGAAAACCGCATCAACGGCCACGCAGTTCGCGTACCTCTAGCGAATGCTTCTCTGACTGACATCATCTTCGAAGTGAAGCAAGACACCACGGTAGAAGAAGTTAACGCGATGCTGAAAGAAGCGTCTCAGAATGAACTAAAAGGCATTCTTGGCTTTGAAGAGCGTCCACTGGTTTCTATCGATTACAAAGGCGACCAACGCTCAACAATCGTGGATGCACTATCAACGATGTTGGTCGGTAAGCGCATGGTTAAGATTTACGCTTGGTACGACAACGAGATGGGTTACGCGACACGTACCGCTGAGCTAGTTCGTACCGTTGGCCTTGCTTAATTAAGAATCTGGAGAAGATATAATGATACATCCAACATGGCAACTAGACCTAGAGCAAGGTGCGCTAGTGCTTACTCCGTGCCCAGGCACAAAAGAAGCAACGCTTGATGCATCACTGGCTCAGCTAAAAGAGCAAGGCGTTGAAGCTATCGTGACAGCACTTGATGACCATGAGCTTGCAAGCAAAGACGTGGCGGCACTTGGTGAAAAAACACGTGCGTTAGGTATGCAATGGTTCCAGATCGAAATTGAAGACGACTGTGCACCGGGTGCTGGTTTTGCTGCGAAGTGGCAAGCAGCTAGCCCTGAGCTACATAACATCGTCGATAACGGCGGCAAGGTTGCAATGCATTGTATGGGCGGCTCTGGTCGCACTGGTTTGTTCGCAGCTCACCTACTGTTAGAAAAAGGCTGGGATTTGAGCAAGGTAGTTCAAGAGGTGCAGGCACTGCGTCCAGGTGCCTTCACTAAACCTATCCAGGTTGAATACATTAATGGCGTAGCGAATAGCTAATAGTCATCAGTGTTAGACAGGGAGCTTTTGGTCTCTGGAGTGTTGAACTTATCATGATCCAAAAGCTCTTTTTGTTTAGATTGCAGAGATAGCGTTATGTTTTCAAATCTAAGTAAGAGCGTTCGCCAATATATGTTGGTGACTTTCAACTACTGGAACTTCACCATTACTGATGGTGCACTTCGCATGCTGGTGGTTCTGTATTTTTACGACCTTGGCTACAGTTCACTAGAAATCGCCTCACTGTTCCTTTTCTATGAATTCTTTGGTGTGGTGACCAACCTAATCGGTGGCTGGTTAGGGGCGCGTCTTGGCCTCAACAAGACCATGAACATCGGGTTAGGGATGCAAGTCGTCGCCTTGGGTATGCTCGCGGTGCCAACGGCAATGCTGACCATTCCTTGGGTCATGGCGGCGCAAGCCTTGTCTGGTATCGCTAAAGACCTCAATAAGATGAGTGCCAAGAGTTCGATTAAGACTCTGGTTCCTGATGAACAACAAGGCGCGCTTTATAAGTGGATTGCGATTCTGACCGGATCTAAGAATGCGCTTAAAGGGGCAGGCTTCTTTATTGGTGGTTTGCTGCTTTCAACGATTGGCTTCCAATACGCTGTGCTTGCGATGGCAGCCGTGCTGACATTGGTGTTTATCGGCAGCTTGGTGAGCTTAGAAGCGGACATGGGCAAAGCGAAAACCAAGCCTAAGTTCAAACAGATCTTCTCTAAGTCTGAATCCATCAACATCCTATCCGCAGCACGTATGTTCCTGTTTGGCGCTCGTGATGTGTGGTTTGTGATTGCTTTGCCGATTTACCTAGGCAGCGTGTTTGGGTGGGATCACTCATGGGTGGGTGGCTTTTTAGCGGCTTGGACCATCGCATACGGCTTTGTGCAGGGCATTGCACCCAAGATTACTGGTAAAGCACAAGGCAAGGTGCCTGATGGACATGCAGCGCTATTATGGGCGGGGGCGTTGGCTATCGTGACTGCAGGTATTGCCTATGCGGTGCAAATTGGCTGGCAACCCGAGTTCGTTATTATCGGTGGCTTGATGGTGTTTGGTGCCATCTTTGCGGTGAATTCATCCCTGCACTCATACCTTATTGTGAGTTATGCGAAAGGTGATGGCGTTTCTCTTGATGTCGGTTTCTACTACATGGCAAACGCGATGGGCCGTTTGATTGGCACGATATTGTCGGGCTTGGTATTCCAAATGGCCGGTTTGTCTGCGTGTCTGTGGGTTTCCTTCGCATTCTTGGCGATAACGACGGTGATCTCTCTGCGTTTACCGAAAGTGCCGCAAATTTCAGCGGCATAAGCTTCAGCCACATGAGCCTCATTTGTGAGAGCTCAAGTCGCAGAAGCTAGAGTCGTATGAGCTAAATTCGCGATAAGCCTCTCCTTTAACACTAAGCTGACTTGGTATTTATTCCAGTCAGCTTTTTTATTGCTATAGTAGAATGATTGAATATTAATCAGGCATTTACATGAAGCAGCGAATTCTCTTTTTTGATTTAGCACGATGTGTTGCGGCCATAGCAGTTATCGCGATTCATGTTTTGGCTCCTTATCGCAATGAATTGGGCACTATTCCTTTCGGTGAGTGGCTGACCGCCATTACGGTGAACGGTTTCAGTCGTTGGGCGGTGCCGGTGTTCATCTTGATTACTGGTGCACTGATGCTCAGTGATCAGCGCCCGTTTGACGCCAAATACTACCTCAAGCGTCGTCTGGGCAAGGTACTGATCCCTTTCATTGTCTGGTCGCTTTTCTATACCTATCTGTCGGGTTGGTCGGCAATGGGCTTTGATGCCGACGTCAGTTGGGATGTGCTACTCAATAGCTACCATCATTACACCTATTACCACCTTGGTTTCTTCTATTACTTCATCCCGCTCTACTTTGTGATTCCGTTCTTGCAGATCATGGTCAGAAAGTTCGGTGATAGATCTGTCTATGCCTTTACGGTGGTCTGGTTGTTCACTACGTTATTGTTCTTATTGAAAATCGATGGCCCTTGGAGTCATGAGTTGTGGTTGTACACCGGTTACTTACCATTGGGTTACTTGCTGTATAAGATTGTGCCACTTAACAAGATGACCGTTGGCGTGAGTGTGTTACTGGGTGGGCTAGCGTTACTAACCGCGGTTTACATGGTGGTTGAGGCAAGCTTGGTAGCAGAAGAGTACACAGTAGGGCGTTGGTTATCTTACAAGACGCTGAATACCGTATTAGCGGCGAGCATGGTGTTCATGGTGTGTCGTTACTATGGTGAAGGGTTGTCTGAGAAGAGTAATCAAGTGGTTGGCTTTATCAGTAAGCACAGCTTAGGTATTTATCTGCTGCACCCAATTTTCTTATGGCCAATGAAAGAATTCGGTTGGTACCAAGGACACCCTGCTTGGGTTATTCCATTATGGATCGTGATCAGCGGAGCTGGCGCGTTATGGATGAGTTGGTTGGTGTCTAAGTCAGAGAAGACACGTTGGCTCTTGCCTTAGCGATACGCTAAGGCATTTCGATATTGGTTTGTTGCTGATTATCGATGAGGAAGGGATGAAGCGCTAAGGTTAGCGCTTCAACGCAAAGTGTAAGAATTTATCGCCTTGGTAGGTTAAAGTCCCTTTGTCACCAGGGTTAAGAGCGTGGAAGTAGTGAATGCCGACTTGGAATTCACGTTTCGGACCAACTACACCGCGTTGAACATAAATCCAATACTCTTGGTCTTCTTGACCTGGTTCTGCATCAGGAAGGTCGATGGATTGTTTATCTAATACCGTGACGTTCACTTTCTTTTCTGGTGCGTTCTCGCCTTGCATGTGTTTTCGATAAAAAACAAGAAATACCCAGGCCGCAAGACCTGCGAGTGCAAAGATGGCAAAAAAGAGTGAGTTAGGCATATAACCTCCATGTAGTCGTGATGGTTATTCTAGTCTTTCGGGCAATAGGGATATGTGTTTAAAGCCGCTATTCGTGAACTGCTGTAAGCAAAGCTGATTATTTTTCGGCTGATATCACATTTAATGGCCAGTTTGGGATAAAGCATTGTTATTTATTGTCTCTTTCTCACGTAAATAGCGATGATTTTGTATAAGAATAAGGAAATGCTCGACTAGAATTATAGTGTGGAGTGGGAGGCCAAGATGACCGACATTGAAAAAGTGGTGACAAGAACTCGCAATATAGAAAAATTATTGAGACTTCAATATCACGCTGAAGGCGAAGGATTGCACGAGCTTGTGACAAGCTGTGAAGAAAGGCTACCGCACGATATGGTAAGTAAGCTGCGTTATATCGCAACGTGTCGTAACAAGGTAGTCAATGAGCATGACGCTCAGTTGGAAGACCAACATAAGTTCATCATGATGTGTAACGACTGTGAGAAGGAGCTGACTCCACGTAGTGGTCGTTTTATCTGGCGAGTTGCGATCTTACTGATGATGGCAATGACTTTAGCTGCCGCAGGTTTCTATTATGCGAACTGGGATGTGCTAACACTGCATCTGTTTTCGAAGTGAAAAAATTGAACAAAAAAAGGGACGCTCATGGCGTCCCTTTTTTTATCTGTAACTTGCTTAGTACATCATCGGTAGTGTCATTAGACCTACAACTACCGCGATCATTACAAGTCCTTGTCTTTGCGAAGATGAAATCATAACACTACTCCTAAATTTGGTTGTCTCTCGCTATGTTTTAAAGAATAGCACTACTTATGGCCTTAGATCAAGAATTACTTTCGAAAGCTTTAAAAGTAGTAGAAAACTATGAGTTTTTGGCTTGTTTGGCAGTGTTTAACTGTGTTTTATGGTGTGTTCTTAATTTGTTCGTTGTGATTTATGTTTGTTCTAATTTGATTTAACTTGTTGTTTTGTAATGGTTGTTTTGTGTAATTTATATTGTTAAAGGTTGTTAAACTGTATTAATAGAGGTTGGTGGTGGCTAGGTTGGTTTTGGTTGATTTTTTAAGTTTTCGGCTTGGTTTTTGTGGCGGTTTTTACCTGGGGCTTGAAATAACCTGACAAAACTGGGCTTCAAAAAAGAAAACTGGCTACTTTACAAGTCTAGGCTTGGTTGGCGTTTTTATTTTCCTATTAATCTTAATTTTACTTGTTTAAGTTATTGTTATTATTCGATTTAAATGTATTTATTTTAATTTTTTAAGTGTGGTATTTGCCGGGATTAGGCCGGTTTTGGTGGGGCCGATAGGTTAGAATTGGCCAAAATTCAAGTATGGCGACTCTAATGCCAGTTTGAATGGGTTTTATGATGATTCGTTCTAGTTTTAAACGAATGGCCATTGTCATGGTGGTAATTGTTACGACTTCAATCTAAAGAGACTCTTTTTAGTGGAAGCGTAATCAAGATCCAATTTTGAGGGGCTGAGGCTTTACATCAACACTCGTGTGCCTAGACTGGCGACGATTTAAAGCAATAGGGCAAATGGTATGTGGAGTTGGTTGGCGGTTTCCTTGTCTGGTATCGGAGCAATAGCAGGAACGAAACATGGACATCTCGGTCAGGCCTTATCGTATAAGGTTTTTACCTATGTATTATTAGCGACCATTGCTTTAACTCAATCTGTCGTTGCTGATTTTACCTATTGGGTCGTTGCTGGGTTGGCGGTCTCTGCGATCGCAGATGTCTTGCATACTGTTACTCAAAAACGTCCACTGCATTTTGTTTGCTTCTTGTTAGCTCAGCTCTGTTACAGCAAAGCATTTTGGTTACAGCTATCAGGAGAAATGGTCTGGTGGTTGTTCGCGCTGCTGTTGGCGGCTTGTGTCGTTGCTTTCTTCTTGCTTCTGCCTCGTTTAGACAAACTCGTCTTTCCTGTGGTTATCATGGGTATCGTGCTTATTCAGCTTGCATGGGCTTCTGGTGAGCTCTGGTTGCTTGATCCTCAACTGTCGCATGCGGTGGGTTTTGCGGGTTGTGTCGTGTTGCTGCTTTCAGCATTGGCGTACGCGCTAAATTTTTATCGTAGCCCAATTAAGGGTGCCTACTTTTGGGTGACGGGCAGCTACTTTCTGGCGCACGCTCTCATTGTTGCTTCCCTTACAATTTAGGGTAGAGCTCGCTTAACTCTGAGCTACATCAAGGCAGCTCAGATGAAAGAAGGTACTCTACGTCTACTTCATTAAACATGAGATAGAGTTATGACTACCGAAATTCATGCACACAACGTTTTAAACCTACTGAGTGAAAAACCACTGACTCGTGAAGAGTTGACGCAAGAACTCGCTCAAACTTATGGCGCAGAAGCGCGTTTTCATACGTGTAAGCTGAACGGTCTGGATTTAGATGGATTGCTGAAGTTTTTCCTGAAAATGGAAAAGGTCGTGGTTATTGATGACAAGCTTTGCACTAATCGCGAACGTGTGTGTAACCACTGATTCCCAGATATTTGGTTTTTAGAGCCTTTTGGCTTTTATAGATAAGAAGGGTGGATGCGACGTTTCGGCTTCACTCTTTAAATTATCTTTTTACTTTTCTCCTCTCTACCTTTCTATTTGCTCTCGCAAAATTCCCTTCTAATTACATAAGTTAATCCTTTTATTACTGCGTTCGAAAATCAATGTTGAGGCTGCTATACTCCGCGCACTTACGCTTTTCGAGACAAACTTATGGAAATTTTATCTGCAGCAACCATGCTGTTTCTTATTATGGACCCGCTTGGCAATCTACCAATCGTGCTCTCTATCCTTAAGCATATTGATCCGAAGCGTCGCCGTATTGTTCTTGTTCGTGAACTGATGTTTGCGCTGGTTATCCTGCTGTTGTTCTTGTTTGCTGGTCAAAGCATCATGAACTTCCTGCACGTGCAGCCTGAAACCTTGAGTATTTCTGGCGGTATTATTCTATTCATCATCGCGATTAAGATGATTTTCCCAAGTGCGGGTAGTATTACTGGCCTCGCGGCGGGTGAAGAACCGTTTATTGTGCCGATGGCGATCCCAATGATTGCTGGCCCTTCAGTGATTGCGGCATTGATTCTGTTGTCGACACAGCACCCTGACAACATGTTAGAGCTTTCAGGCGCAGTGATGCTGGCTTGGGGCGCTACCTTCTTTATTTTGATGTTTAATGGCTTCTTCCTGCGAGTGCTAGGTGAGAGAGGTCTTAAAGCCATCGAACGTTTGATGGGCTTGTTGTTGGTTATGCTGTCGACGCAAATGTTCCTCGATGGTGTGAAAGGCTACATGGGCTAACATCAATATCATTGCTGAATAAAAAAACGCCGCTCAAATGAGCGGCGTTTTTGTCTCTACTGTTTCTGTCATGATGTTTTCTGTAGCTAAGCGTTTTATATCTGGGCTTAAGCTCGATTACATCATGTGTTTGCGTCGGATATCGAGTAAGGCAAAGACTCCGAAAATCAATATTGACCATTTCTCCCAACGTGACATCTCGATCTTATCGCCGAATGCACCGATGAAAATCAGCATCTGCAGGCCGTGCATGAAGAACAAGAATGCGGTCATGATATAAAGCGCAATCGCAGCATTACCCGGAAACGGGTAGAAAATATTTACGATTAAGATAAACCAAACAAAGGCGATGGCTGCTTTTGCTAGTGGAAGCAAGAACTTCATTCAATAACTCCTATTCTTCAGTGATTCGATTGAACAGTCGGTAGCTTGACTGTCCGGTGGTCTTGTCGCGATGCAATTCCCAGTTCTCTGGCATAGCTTCGAGTTTCAGTTCTTTCTCTGTCTCGACGTAAATGATGGCATTGTCTGCAAGCCAACCGTTACTCTCAAGCAGTTGTACTGTTTCTGCCAGTAAGCCTTTGCGAAATGGTGGATCAAGGAAAACCATATCGTAAGGAGTGCCTGGTTTCTTAAGGAAAGAGATAGCATCAGTATTCACGACATTAATGTTGTCTGCCTTGAGCTCTTTCGCGTTATCAGAAAGCTGTTTAGCCGCCTTTTGATTCATTTCGAGCAGTGTCACCATTTTGGCTTGGCGAGAAGCTGCTTCAAAACCTAGACCGCCAGAACCGGCAAATACATCCAAGCAAGTTGAATGTGGGATATCTTGAGCCACCCAGTTAAAGAGTGTTTCTTTTACTCGGTCAATGGTTGGGCGTAATCCTTCTAAATCATGAACAGGCAGCTTTCTACCTCTCCATGAGCCACTAATAATTCGAACAAAGCCTCCGGATGGCTTTTTTTGTGATGTGTTTTGCTGGCGACGTCTTACCATAGATTTTTTGACCGCTAATAAAGTGATACTATACCGAGCCCAATTTAAGTGGGTTCGTGTATTAAATAAATTTGCAATGACAAAGTGTATCAAGCTAAAAGCAAACTTATCACTGCTTTGTCATTTTTCTTTACTATTCGTTTGTACAAGCTTGTATTGTATAACAATAGCAAAGAGTCGACGTGTATTAAGTCAATACAGCTAATTAGTAGATCTAGGAAACTCCTCTGATGACGGAAAAAAAGAAGCGCGGATTATTATCGTGGCTTGGTTTTGGTGAAGAAGAACAAAGCCCAAAAACTCAGAATGAAGCGAACGTAGAAAGCGTTGAAGATCAAACTGAAGTTGAATCACAAGTTGAGGCTGAACAGGTCGCGCCTGAAGCTGAACAAGTTAAGCCAACTGAATCTGAGCAAGCGCTTGAAGAAGCTCAACAAGAGCAGCAACCTGTCGCAGCAGAAGCAGAACAGGAAGAAGTGGCAGTTCCTCAAGCTAAGGTTGAAGAAGTACAAGAGAAGCCGACAGAAAGCTTCTTTGCTCGTCTTAAGCGCAGCCTAAGCCGCACTAAAGCAAACATCGGTGCTGGTTTCTTTGGTCTGTTCAAAGGCAAGCAAATCGATGAAGACCTGTTTGAAGAGCTAGAAGAGCAACTTCTGATTGCTGACGTGGGTATGAATACCACGGTTAAGATCATTGAAAACCTGACAGAAAAAGCATCTCGCAATGACCTAAAAGACGGTGAAGCGCTTTATGGTCTGCTCAAAGAAGAGATGGCAGACATCTTAAGCCAAGTGGAACAGCCACTGGTTGTTGATACCACTAAAACACCTTACGTTATCTTAATGGTGGGTGTGAACGGTGTAGGTAAGACAACTACGATCGGTAAGCTGGCGAAACAATTCCAAAATGAAGGCAAGAAAGTGATGCTAGCAGCGGGTGATACCTTCCGTGCTGCAGCCGTTGAACAGCTTCAGGTTTGGGGTCAGCGTAACGATGTGCCAGTTATCGCTCAACACACTGGTGCGGACAGTGCGTCTGTTATCTACGATGCGATTGAAGCAGCGAAGGCTCGTGGTGTTGATGTTGTGATTGCTGATACAGCCGGTCGTTTGCAGAACAAGAGCAACCTGATGGAAGAGCTACGCAAGATCGTTCGTGTAATGAAGAAGATTGATGACTCTGCGCCACACGAAATCATGCTAACGCTCGATGCAGGTACAGGTCAGAACGCTATCAGCCAAGCGAAGTTGTTCAGTGAAGTGGCTCCAGTTACGGGTATTACACTGACTAAGCTAGATGGTACGGCGAAAGGTGGTGTAATTTTCTCAATTGCTGACCAGTTCCAGATTCCAATCCGCTACATTGGTGTGGGTGAAGGTATTGATGACCTGCGTCCATTTGAATCTAAAGACTTCATTGAAGCACTATTTAGCCGCGAAGAGTAACGCGAGTAGCAAAGTGGTTTATCCTTAATCTGCTACCGTTTTTAAATTTGATATTAGTGATCGTAAGAGGAATTTTCGGTGATCAAATTTCAGCAAGTGAGTAAAGCCTACCGAGGTGGAAGACAAGCGCTCCAAAAAGTGGACTTTCACCTGAAACGTGGAGAGATGGCTTTTTTGGGTGGGCACTCTGGGGCTGGTAAAAGTACCTTGCTGAAGTTGATCTGCGCGATAGAGCGTCCAACTGATGGACGTGTCTGGTTCAACGATCACGATATCACTCGTATCCCAGCCAAAGACATTCCTTTCTTACGCCGTAATATTGGGATTGTTTTTCAAGACCATCGCCTGCTGATGGACCGTTCGATTTTCGATAACGTCGCTCTGCCTATGCGTATTGAATCTATTTCTGAAAACGAAATAAAACGCCGAGTCAGTGCTGCGTTGGATAAAACCGGTTTATTAGATAAAGCCCGTTGTTTGCCAAGCCAACTTTCTGGTGGTGAACAACAACGCGTGGGTATTGCTCGCGCCGTGGTTAACCGTCCAACTCTGCTTTTAGCCGATGAGCCTACCGGTAATCTAGACCCTGAATTATCTAACCGTGTGTTGCGATTATTTGAAGAATTCAACCGCGCAGGTGTGACGATCATCCTAGCGACGCATGATATCGGGTTAGTGAACACTCGCCCTCAGTACCGCCATCTTGAATTAAACCAAGGATTTTTGAGTGAGGTTGAAGACTATGGCCGCGAATAAGCGCATCAAAAAACCTCAATCTAATCGAGCAGCAAACCGCGCTTCAAGCGACGGCTTCTTTGTTGTTCACTGGAAACAAGCCAAGTCATCGTTCTCGCAAATGTGGCAGCGCCCGTTAGGCAACTTACTGACCCTTGCGGTGATCTCTATGGCGTTGGCGATGCCAGCTTGTTTGTACCTATTAGGTAAAAATGTAGGGGAAGTGGCGCAAGATGTCACTAGCCCGTCACAAATAAGTGCTTATGTAGAGGATGGTATTCCTGAGCCACGAGTAATGGTGCTTAAGGATGAAATCGAAAGTTGGGATCAAGTTGAGCTCGTGGAGTACATTTCTCCACAGCAAGGGCTTGCAGACCTCAGCCAGTATTCTGGTTTTGAAGACGCCCTAACCATTCTCGACGATTATTCACTGCCAGGTGTGCTGGTGATTACGCCAAGCGTGCACAGCGATACCTTAATTAAAGAGCTGGCAGGCACAGTTAAACAACAAGAATTAGTGACCGATGTTCGCCTAGACGAAGATTGGTTAGCGCGATTAGATGCGATCAAAGCATTAGCGGCTGTCATCGTGATTACCTTAACGGTATTGATGTTGGGCGCGGTATTTCTGATTATCGGCAATACACTACGATTTAATGTGTTGGCACATAAAGAAGAGATTCAAACCATGAAGCTGATTGGTGCGACCGACAGCTACATTCTTCGACCATACCTTTATGCTGGGATGTGGTTTGGCGTTTTAGGTTCGATTAGCGCTTGGGTAATGACGGCATTGATTACCGTATTGCTGAACAGCGCAGTGGATGACTTGGCTCAGCTATACGACAGCCACTTCCGTTTAATTGGCCTGAGTTGGGATGAATCTTTACTGCTTTTGATCGTCGGAACCCTGCTTGGTAGTGTGGCTGCGAAGCTTTCTGCACAGCGTCACCTAAAAGAAATTGAACCAGTTTAGGTGAATAGAGTCATATTTAGACGAAAAATAGGCACTTCTTAACCAGTTTTTGCCTTGTATAGACGAATTGATTATGCATAATTACTTCCCCCTCCTTGAAACCTGTTCATTTTAGGTTCAAGATTGTCGGGTTTTAATAGATGTATTACTCCAGATCAGAGATTGATGAGGAACCGAATGGCAAACCAAGCGTATCAAATGGCTTTAGTCACACAAGATAGTTTAGATAGCTATATCCGCTCAGCGAACAGCTACCCTATGCTGACTCCTGAAGAGGAACGTGGACTTGCAGAGCGATTACATTACAAAGGTGAGATCGACGCTGCGAAAGGCTTGATCCTTTCCCACCTAAGATTCGTGGTGCACGTTGCAAGAGGCTACTCTGGCTACGGGCTACCAATGGCTGATCTCGTCCAAGAAGGTAACATTGGCTTGATGAAGGCTGTTAAGCGCTTCAATCCAGAAGTTGGTGTTCGTCTCGTCTCGTTTGCTGTTCACTGGATCAAAGCTGAAATCCATGAATACGTTCTACGTAACTGGCGTATCGTTAAAATTGCGACCACTAAGGCACAGCGTAAACTGTTCTTTAACCTTCGTAAGTCTAAAAAGCGTTTAGGTTGGTTCAATAACGGTGAAGTTGAGACGGTTGCTCGTGAACTGGGTGTTGAGCCTTCAGAAGTTCGTGAGATGGAATCTCGCTTAGCGGCACAAGATGCGACGTTTGAAGCGCCTATGGACGATGACGATGGCGGTTCTGCTTACACTGCTCCAGTTTACTACCTAGAAGACAAAGCGTCAGACGTTGCTGAGACGGTTGAAGCGGCTAACTGGGAGTCACACACCAATAATCGCCTAGGGCTAGCACTAGCAAGCTTAGACGAGCGTAGCCAACACATTGTTCGCTCACGTTGGTTAGACGACAACAAGGCAACACTGCAAGACTTAGCGGATACCTACAGTATCTCTGCTGAGCGTGTTCGCCAGTTAGAAAAGAATGCGATGAAGAAATTGAAACAAGCCGTTGGTGATTTCTAATAGCATTTAGTTTCTATTAGCTTCTACCTTCTAATAGTAGAGCTAACAAATAGCTGAATTTTGAAAAGGCCGAGATCGAGAGATCTCGGCCTTTTTGTTTTGGATCGATTTCTCAACTTTTGCGATCGAAATTTGCAAAATGATTTTGTGGATAACTCTGTGAGAAATTTATTCGCCAGCTGTCTAAAAGCAGGGTGTAGTAAGGCTTTGACGGGGTTTTTCGAATGGGGATATGTTTCAGTTAACCCACAGTTAGATCAGGATCATTACTACATGTTGTGGATCTATTTTTGAAAAGGCACTTTATTCACGCAATTCACAGATTTATCCACAAATGGTGTAAAAGTGATCGCTGGTGGATAACCTTATTAAGTGGATGTGAATGTTAGCCTTGGGATAGGTTACAATGGCAGCAAAGTAAATCAGTATAAAAAGAGAAAGTCATGGACCAGTTTAAACATATCGATGTTAAAGGCGCTCAAGCCCTCATTGAACAAGGCGAAGCTCGACTTGTCGATATACGTGACCCGCAATCTTTTGCGGTTGCCCACCCCAAAACAGCCTACCACCTGACTAATGATACGATGGTGTCGTTCATGGATGAGGTTGAGTTCGAACAACCTATCTTAGTGATGTGCTACCACGGCATCAGTAGCCAAGGTGCAGCACAATATTTAGTGAACCAAGGCTTTGAAGAGGTATATAGTATTGATGGTGGTTTCGAAGCTTGGCATCGTGCTGAACTTCCAGTGATCACAGGTTAATGACTTTCGTCACCTGAACCGCCTCAAGCATCCCTCATAGAATGAATAGGAAGTAACAATGATTAGATTGATGGTGTTAGACAATCCACGTCTTGCTCAAGCATTTATTGATTATATGGCCTCTCGTCAGATCCCTATTCAGATGTCTCCAGAGGGAGAAGGGCGTTTTGCTCTTTGGCTTCTTGATGGCCAATTTCAGGTTGAAACCGAAGCTGAGCTGAATCGTTTTCTGGCTGAACCGAATCATAAGCGCTATCAAGCGGCGTCTTGGGACATGGCAGAGACCAGAAAGAGCAACTTCCATTATCACACGCCAAGTTTCATGGGCATGATCAAAGCCAAAGCCGGCCCTGTGACACTGAGCCTGATGTTGGTGTGTGTGGTGATTTTTGCGCTGCAACAGATCGGTTTTGGCCAAGCTATTTTCAATGCCCTGCATTTCCCTGCAGTGGATGGACAGCAATGGCAATTGTGGCGTTGGCTGAGTCATGCCGTTCTGCATTTCTCTGTTATGCACATCGCATTTAATATTTTGTGGTGGTGGCAGTTAGGTGGAGACATTGAGAAGAAGCTAGGCAGCTTCAAGCTACTTCAGATCTTTGCTGTCTCTTCTGCGCTTTCAGGTGCTGGGCAGTATTGGGTTGAAGGGGCGAATTTCGGTGGTTTGTCTGGTGTTGTGTATGCCTTGGTTGGTTACTTATGGGTAGTTGGTGCGAAGGCGCCACAGCTTGGTTTAGGCATCCCAAGACAGATTGTCGGCTTTATGTTGGTGTGGTTGGTGCTTGGGTACATGCAGCCATTTATGGCTATCGCCAATACGGCGCATTTAGCTGGCCTAGCCGCTGGTGTGATTATTGGCTTTATCGATGCGATGAAAGCACCAAGCTCGGCAAGAAGCTAATTCATATCTTCTAATGAGTAGCCAAACGATAGAGACAAAAAAAGCGGCCAGATGAGCCGCTTTTTTATTGGGATTCGTTTTACATCATTACTGATAAAGGTATTTGGTAAACAGTAAATCAGCAATCAGGGTTTTACCTGTCTCTGGAAGCAAAATCTTGTTGAGGTGCTCAACTAAGGATTTTCTTAAGTCTTCACGGCCAGATAGAGATTTAATGGTTTCTTCGTTT
Source organism: Vibrio sp. 10N.261.52.C2 (assembly GCF_041471425.1). Lineage (NCBI taxonomy): Bacteria > Pseudomonadati > Pseudomonadota > Gammaproteobacteria > Vibrionales > Vibrionaceae > Vibrio > Vibrio sp. 10N.261.52.C2. The sequence goes on from NZ_JBFROH010000005.1 coordinate 39,796, forward strand.
TGTTTGCCAAGCAATTCAATCACCGCATCACGAATCAGTGGCTGGTGATGCTCAATTGCGGCCAAGTCGTTACTATTTGCCACCATGATGTCGAGGCGAACCTGAATGTAGCCCAGTTTTTTACCTTTAGTGTAAAAATTGGTGGTCAGGTCTGGCTCTAGCGTGAAGTAGGCGAGTTTAGCTGCCGACTCCTCTTCAGCGAAACTTGATGCTGAAAAGAGTAGGGAAATCGCAAGAAATATTTGGGCTACATAACGTTTGTGCATATTTGTGACTTTTCTTTAGTTTATTCGCGATATTCGAAACGCATTTGTCTTGTTACAATGAGCGGTCTAAATCTAAATACGTTTACAATTCGAAGAACGCTTTAATTTTGTTCGAAAGTTGAAGCTTTATTGTACGTGTAAAGTCACCTATTGAATACTAGTATGAATCAGCCAATATCGCTGTATCTTAATTCGTTAATGAATGTAGATTGGCAAAGCACAGAAACATTTGATTTTCCTAATAAAATCACCAGAGAGTGGCTTTTGGAGCAAGGTTCTCTTTCCCGCAAGTTGGGCAAGAGCTGTCAGCACCTGTCTGTTGAGTTGCTTCATAATCAAGTTGTAGAACGCTCAATGCTACAACAGGACGAGGAACTTCTTTTATCATCGTTTGATTGCTTACTGCGTAAAGTAATTTTGAAGGGTGATGATGAGCCGTGGGTGTTAGGGCGAACCTTGATTCCTCGAGTCACATTAGAAGATCATCAGCACTCTGACCTTTCTCAACAAGGTAATGTCCCACTTGGTTTAACCGTGTTCAGCGCTGAGAACGTGGAGCGAGATGCTCTGCAAGTTGGTTGGGTTATCGCAGGCGATGAGCGACTGCTCGCGCGTCGTTCTCGATTATGGATGAACCATAAACCGATGCTTGTGGCAGAACTGTTTTTGCCAACATCACCCATTTACTCTAAGGAGAGTGTGTAAATGTTTGCCACCAAAGCGAAGGCGTATTGGCAATTAACGCGAATGAATCGCCCGATTGGTACCCTGTTACTCCTTTGGCCGACCTTATGGTCGCTGATTATCGCCGCGAAAGGCATGCCTGATTTTGATGTCTTGGTTGTTTTTGTACTCGGCGTGGTATTGATGCGTTCAGCTGGCTGTGTGATCAATGATTTTGCTGACCGTAAAGTGGATGGTCATGTAAAACGCACCAAGCAGCGTCCATTACCTTCCGGTTTGGTTTCCAGTAAGGAAGCTATTCTGCTCTTTTTAGTGCTAGCCATGGTTTCGTTCTTACTGGTGCTAACCATGAATTCGCTGACGATTAAGCTTTCTGTTATCGGTGTTGGCTTAGCTTTCATTTATCCTTTTATGAAGCGTTTTACGCACCTTCCACAGTTGTTTCTTGGCTTAGCGTTTAGTTGGGCAATTCCAATGGCTTGGGCGGCGCAAACTAATGAGCTACCAAGTATTGTTTGGTTTATCTTCGTTATTAATGCGCTGTGGACGATTGCCTACGACACACAATATGCAATGGTTGACCGAGATGACGATTTAAAAATTGGCATCAAATCGACGGCTATTCTATTTGGTCGTTTCGATAAGCTTATCGTTGGCTTCTTACAGCTAGTGACACTGGCGATGTTAATAGCGTTAGGCATGCATTACCAATTAGGAGATACCTTTTATTGGGCACTGCTGGTTGCAGGGGGCTTGTTTGTGTATCAACAACATCTGATGCGCCACCGTGATCGAGACTTATGTTTCCAAGCTTTCCTAAACAACAATTATGTTGGAATGGCAGTGACAGCAGGCTTATTCATTACCTTCTGGTAAGCACGAGTTTTTGCTAAACGAACGCTCAATAAAAAGGCACCCAATGGGTGCCTTTTTTGATAGTGTTCAGTCTAGTGATTAAAGCAATTGTTAATCAAGCGATTACTCTGCTTGGTGGATACTCTCTTGAATCGTCAGACGGACCTCTGGGTAAAGCATTGAGTAAAGAAGCTTAGCGAATTGCTGAGTCTTTTCTAAATCGCAGTTACCATCGTTATCCAAATATTGCTGCTGTTTCAAGGTTGCGAACATCGACGCAAACACGCCTTTATCGAAGAACTCTGGTGCATTAATGCCTTGTAGACGCCCCAGTCGTTGTGCGATGTCTTGGCTCTTCTGCTCAAGATCAGATTTATCCAGATCAGGGTTTTCTGCCAATAGGTTCAAAGCAATAGAGTAGCGCTGTAGCGTTTCTGAAATCGTACGGCCTAACAGCATCAGTGCTTGGCTGTTTGACTGGTTGATGGTGACTTGGTTGTCCGACACCACAAGCATACCTTGGCCAACAAGCTCTTCAATGATGTTCGCCACCACGCTTTCAAGCTGATCTTCGTCGTAGCTTAAGAACAACTCTTTCTTCAAGAACGGGTAGATAGCAGCAACGTTCTCTTGAATCGTGTCAATGGTTAGGCCGTGCTGACGAATGGTCATCTGAGCAATTAATGATGGTAGAGCAAACAAATGAATGATGTTATTACGGTAGTAAGTCATCAGAATTGACTGGTGACGGTCTAGCGAAATGATGTCGCCCATTGAGTCTGATTCAATTAGGAACTTGTTCAGCGATTCAGCGTGTTTTACCAGATCTTCAGCACTGTCTTTTGGTACCGTAAATGTATCAGAGTAAGGTACGTTCTTAAGCAGAGACAGATAACAGTTGATCTGGGAAACCAAAGAATCACGAGACAATGCACGCTGTCTTGAAGCCAGTAACGCCGTTGCACAAAGTGTTAGTGCGTTGGTCGCTGCCGCATCGTTAATGTGTGTCATCATTTTGGTTGCCAGGTCATTGACCACTGGATTCATCCATTGTGGCTTGCTGGTTCCCATTGGATCGATATCTTTAGTCCACTCTGGAGCGTGCTCGTTCAGATATTGGTTAAGCTGAATCGGCTCACCAAAGTTGACGTAGCCTTTACCAAAATTGCGCAGTTTACGGAGCGTACGAATCACTAGGCTCGCATTTTCTTTTTCTTTGCGCTTACCACGAAGTTCTTTTGCGTAGGTCGCCACTTCCATTACGTGCTCATAGCCGATGTACACAGGTACTAACGTCACTGGACGGTTCATGCCACGCAGCATAGCCTGAATAGTCATCGCCAACATGCCGGTTTTAGCTTGCAGCAGGCGACCCGTACGAGAGCGACCACCTTCACTGAAATACTCGACCGAGTAACCTTTGGCGAACAATTCCGCTAGATATTCACGGAAAATAGTTGAGTACAGCTTGTTGCCTTTGAAGCTACGACGAATAAAGAACGCACCACCATGACGGAAAATAGGACCGGCAGGGAAGAAATTCAGATTGATACCCGCAGCGATATGCGGCGGCACCATGCCTTCGTGGTAAAGCACGTAAGAAAGCAGTAAGTAATCCATGTGACTACGATGACAAGGCACATAAACAATCTCGTGACCATCTTGAGCCAGCTTACGAACTGTTGAAGCGTTGCTGATATGCAGGCCTTGGTACAACTTATTCCACAACCAACCAAGAATCTTCTCACCGCGTTTGATTAGCGAGTAAGAGAAGTTCGCAGCAATCTCGTCCATGATGTCTTGAGCTTCTTTGCTCGCTTTCTCGATCGAGATGTTCTTTGCTTGTGCTTCATCTTCAATCGCTTTCTTGATCGCTTCAGATTTTAGTAGGCGGTCAAACAGAGCTTGGCGACTTGGCAGGTTAGGACCTGATGCTGCCAGTTTTTGGCGAGAAAAGTGAATACGTGCCACGCGCGCCAGTTTGTGTGCGATGGTGTTGTCTGTGCCGTGTGAGTTAGCCATGTAACGCAGAGAAACCACAGGACTAAAGCGAACCAAGCAGTCACGACCTGCCAGTAATACTGCTTTTGATTTCTCTAAGCCGTTCATTGCTTGTAGGTAAGGTTTCTGGTTATTCTCTTTACCAGGCTTACGCCCCCACAATACAGTGGCAGGGATAACTTGAACGTCGAGCTCAGAGTCTTCAGCATGCAGTGAAAGCAGCTCAGAGAAGACTTCAATTGATGAGCTTGGTACATAATCATCGTCTTGCAGTAGAGTTTTGCGAGAAGAGATAAAAACGTAGCGTTGCAGTGATTTGCCATTGATTTCAAGCTTGCTCAACGGATCAGGTAACCCTAATTCAAGTGCATGTTTTTGCAATGTAAGAATGTCTACACTTGAGCGAAACGGTAAGGCGTATACAATCGGTTTGCTCAAATCAATGTTCAAATCCTCAACAGGGTTTGAAGGAATTGATGTGCCCTTTACCAATACGGATAAAGGTAGCTTCATTAATGAACGTGAAAAAGATTGTCCAGAAGACATATAGGTTCACTGCCTCAATAGTTATTTCAATGTGCTCAAGCGTATCTCTATTTCTATGATGAAAAGGATAAATCCTGTGAGTGAAATAGGGATAAGCCTAGGCGTAAATTTAATCGATGCAAGAATACCAGAAACTGGTCTAACCTTTTAATGGAAATAGTCATATTGCCGTTAAGTTTGTGGAAAATCATTCATCGACTGATTGAGTATAGGGTTAAAAATGACCAAAAAATCAAACACCGGATTCAAACGTATCGTGAAAGCGGCGGGCTTTTCATGGCAAGGCATCACGAGCTCGTTTAAAAACGAGGCGGCATTTCGACAAGAAGTATTCATGGCCGCAGTGCTTATTCCGTTGGCGTTTTACTTAGATGTAAGCCAAGTTGAGAGAATCTTGATGATTTCAGCCGTCGTGTTGGTGATGGTTGTCGAGTTGATCAATACCGCGATTGAAGCGGTCGTTGACCGAATCGGTAGTGAACATCATGAGCTTTCTGGGATGGCTAAAGATGTCGGTTCGGCAGCAGTTTTCATCTGTTTGGCACTCGCAGGTTATGTGTGGCTAGAGGTCCTGTTTTTGTAATTTGCTAAAAATGAACTAAAAACAACCAATTGCTTTGCTTTTGTTCAGTTACTGGATATACTCACAGTCAACTGTATAAAAAGACAGGTGAATCATGAAGCCGTTAACGCCCCGCCAGCAACAAGTTTTTGACCTTATCAAAAGTAAGATCGAAGATTTCGGTATGCCACCGACACGTGCAGAAATCGCGCGCGAACTTGGCTTCCGTTCTGCTAATGCTGCAGAAGAACATTTAAAAGCCCTTGCTCGTAAAGAAGCGATTGAGATTATCCCGGGTGCGTCTCGTGGTATTCGTATTTTGCTTGAAGATGCAGCGAATGAAGAGCAAGGTTTACCACTAATCGGTCAGGTTGCCGCTGGTGAGCCTATTTTGGCTCAAGAGCATGTAGAAATGCATTATCAAGTTGATCCAGGCATGTTTAAACCACAAGCTGACTTCTTACTTCGTGTAAATGGCGAAAGTATGAAAGACATCGGCATTATGGACGGTGATCTATTAGCTGTTCATAAAACACAAGATGTCCGCGATGGTCAGGTTGTCGTGGCTCGTGTCGATGATGATGTAACGGTAAAACGCCTAGAACGTAAAGGTTCAACGGTGCTGTTACACGCTGAAAATGAAGAGTTTTCTCCAATCCATGTCGATCTAGAATCTCAACACTTGTCTATTGAAGGGCTGGCTGTTGGTATTATCCGCAACACTGACTGGATGTAATCAGTACAAATAGCTTATTGATATTTATTCTCAACAACTTGTTATTGTAATTGATATTCATTATCATCTTCTTTGTCGAGATACAAGGAAGATGATGATGCCAAATCCAACCAAACCTCAAATGAAGCCGCTTATTCCTAAGCCGCGCTCTTCTGTTCAAAAGGCTCCTTTTGATCAAGGGTCTGCACATCAGGAATTCCAAGTTCCGACGGATCTCGTTCAACATCTTTGGTTTCGCAGCCGCGAAAGCCTTGCCGATGACGGCTTAGTCTATGACCCTATCGCAGCTCAAGCCTGCAAGCGCTGCCAATTAGCACCAGAATGTCTTACTGGTGAACTCGATCAACAACAACTTCTCTACGCAACATTGACTCAGCTTTGTGACTCTCAAGTTCAACAGTTTTTATCTCATAACCCAGATGCTTGGATTATTAACGTGGGAGCAGGGCTCGATACCCGTTTCTACCGTTTAGATAATGGCCGCTGTCATTGGGTTGAGTTAGATGTAACCGAGAATCTGCTTTGGCGACAACGCTTGTTCCACAAAAATGAACGCTATCGCTTAGAGTGTGGCTCTGTCGATGACCTAACTTGGTTGGATGAACTTAATATTCCAGAACAAGCCTCGGTGATGGTGGTGTGTGAACATGCTTTGCTGGATTGTAATGAACAACAGACCGCGAACTTCATTCAGTCTTTGAGCCGCTACTTTACTCATGCACATGCGTGTTTAGTCTTAGCTGGAGATAAAAGCTCAAGTACGTTGGGACAAAAGCTTGGTTCAGGAAAGTATGCTCATGGGTTGTCTTCACCAATAGACAGCGTTCTTAATTGGCTGCCATGGGCACAATGGGTAAAAGCGTTTTCTCCCCTAGACCAACAATGCAATCGTTGGAAATTGTGGCAGCGGCTTCTTTGTAAGATCTCTCAGGTCAAAAAGCGTTTAACGCCGCAGTTAGTGCTCGTTAAGTGGTAACCCTAGTGGTTCTGTATTTCGAGTAACTGAGTACATAGCCGGTATAAGTAAAATTCCACAACATAGTGAAAGCCCACCCACTAGGTTAAACTATCGCCTCTAATCTAAGAGGTGATCGTGAAGCTATTTAATCCCCAAACTATTTTTCAAACGCTATCCAATCAGGCGATGCACAAAAAAGTGCTGCTGCTCGCGATCCCGATGGTTCTCTCTAATATTACTGTTCCACTGCTGGGCTTAGTCGATGCGGCGGTTATCGGTCACCTCGAGCACTCTTGGTATTTAGGTGGTGTGGCGCTGGGCGGCACAATGATCAGCGTGACCTTTTGGTTGCTTGGTTTCCTGCGCATGTCGACAACAGGGCTAGCCGCACAATCTTATGGTGCGAATGATGGCAAGCAACTTGGTTTAGTCTTTGTGCAAGGCGTGACCATGGCTTTAGGGTTTGCTGGTGTCTTTTTGCTTTTACACAGTCTAGTCGCCGATTTAGTTTTCTCATTGAGTAGCGCCAGTGATCAAGTTAAGCACTATGGTCAGCAATATTTCTCAATCCGCGCTTGGAGTGCGCCTGCTGCGCTAACTAACTTTGTGATTCTAGGTTGGTTACTCGGGACTCAAAATGCCAAAGCGCCCATGTGGATGGTGATCATCACCAATATCACCAATATCGTTTTGGATATTGTTTTTGTTATCGGCTTAGGATGGCAAGTGGAAGGTGCAGCATTGGCATCTGTAATGGCTGATTATGCCGGTCTAACATTTGGCTTGATTTTTGTTTACCGAATCTGGGCGAAGAAGCAGTTACCATCGCCATGGGATCTGCTTAAGAAAACCAGCCAAGGTTTGAGTCGTTTCGTGAAATTGAATCGCGATATCTTTCTTCGTTCATTGTATCTACAAGCGACTTTCACTTTCATGACTTTCCAAGGTGCAAGCTTTGGCGATGATGTTGTTGCGGCCAATGCAGTGTTGATGAGTTTCTTGATGATCATCTCTTATGGGATGGATGGCTTTGCCTACGCAATGGAAGCGATGGTCGGTAAGGCGATAGGCGCGAAAGACAAAGATGAACTGAACCAGTCATTGATTGGTACTTTCTTCTGGAGCTTTAATATTTGTTTGGTACTGACCATAGCGTTCGCACTCGCTGGCTCGAGTTTGATTAATATGATCACTACCATTCCTGACGTGAAGAACCAAGCCGAGGTGTATTTACCGTGGTTAGTCGCAATGCCATTGGTGTCTATGTGGTGCTTCTTGTTGGATGGTATTTTTGTTGGAGCAACCAAGGGCAAGGATATGCGCAATAGTATGTTTGTTGCGACCTGTAGTTTCTTCGCGATTTTCTATTTAGCATCAGGTTTAGAGAACCATGCACTGTGGTTAGCGATGCTGAGCTTTATGGCAATGCGCGGAATTGGTCTTGGTGTGTTGTTTGTTTCTCAGTGGAAGAAAGGGGAGTTTCTCGCTTAGCTCTGAGGGCTCTGTTTGTGGAGAGTAAATGAGGCTGTACAGGTAAAGGGGTATTTAGAACATCATGATCTAATTACTATCAATGCCTTAATATTCAGTGTTTTAAATAAAAACAGCAAGCGCGTGGCTTGCTGTTTATGTATTTGGCCTATGGGTGGTCAAATACTCCTATTGGTTCTTTATCTAGAATAAACGGTTAAGCCCGTTGAGTGCTGCAACACGATAAGCTTCCGCCATCGTTGGATAGTTAAAGGTTGTATTCACAAAGTACTCGATGGTATTTGCTTCACCTTTCTGTTCCATGATCGCTTGTCCGATATGGATGATTTCAGCGGCACGCTCACCAAACACGTGGATACCTAAAATCTCTTTGGTTTCGCGATGGAACAGAATCTTCAAGCTACCAATGTCTTTACCCGCAATTTGAGCACGAGCTAGGTGTTTGAATGAAGAACGTCCTACTTCATACGGTACTTTAGCTGCGGTAAGTTCTTGCTCGGTTTTACCAACAGAACTGATCTCCGGGATGGTGTAGATGCCGGTTGGAATGTCTTCGATAAGGTGGCGTTCAGCTTCACCTTTCACAATTGCTTGAGCCACAAATCGACCTTGGTCATAAGCCGCGCTTGCTAGGCTAGGGTAGCCAATCACATCACCGACAGCGTAAACATGGTCAACATTGGTTTGGTAATTGGTATTTACTGAGACTTGCCCACGCGAGTCCGCTTCTAAGCCAACAGCACCAAGGTTCAGTTTATCGGTATTACCCGTTCGGCCATTGGCATACAGTAGGCAATCAGCGCGCATCTTTTTACCTGACTCTAGGTGAATGATCACGCCATCATCAGTGCCTTCAATTTTCTCAAAGGTTTCATCGTTGCGAATCACGACACCGCTGTTCCAGAAGTGATAAGAAAGTGCATCTGAGGTTTCATTGTCTAGGAATGACAACAGACGGTCACGAGTATTGATAAGATCGGTTTTTACACCCAAACCGCGGAAAATCGACGCGTATTCACAACCAATAACGCCAGCACCATAGATGATGATGTGTTGCGGGTCGTGTTTAAGAGAAAGAATCGAGTCACTGTCGTAGATACGTTCATGCAGGAAGTCGACGTTATCTGGTTGGTAAGGGCGAGAGCCTGTCGCGATAACAAATTTGTCTGCACTGTAATGTTCTTCAGTGCCATCGCTTTGCATTACCGAGACAGTGTTGGTATCGATAAAACGTGCAGTACCAAAGACCAACGTGCACTGGTTGCGGTCGTAGAAGCCTTGGCGTAATCGAGTCTGCTTGTCGATAACCGATTTGGCATGCCCCAAAATGTTAGAAAACGTTGAGTGTATGCTTTTGTTGTTCTGACAAAACAGCGGATTACTGTTGAATTCGATAATACGACTTACGGCATGACGCAGTGCTTTTGAAGGAATTGTTCCCCAGTGAGTACAACCACCACCAACGCTGCTCTCTTTCTCAATGATTGCAACGTTCAACCCGGCTTTGGTTAATCCCATCGCTGCCCCTTCTCCTCCGGGGCCACTACCAATTACGATTACATCAAAGTGGTTGGAGTGCGGCATAGATATCTTCCTTGTTATATTTGATTAACATTGCTTTAGCGAGATTTTAACCGATTCTGTTCTCGGGTACATGAAAAGGGCATCAGAGAGTCGGTGGGATCACGCAGTGTTATCGAAAAAATAATATTTGGTATGTCGTATGTCTCCAAATGACAGCGTGGATATTGAAATTTTTTCTTCGAACGTATTTACTTCGGTACGTGAACAAAGAGGTATGTTTAGTGTCTTATATAACCAGAGTGCCTTATATAAATAAGTGATTCGCGTTATATTGAATAGAGTATTAGACATGCCTGTTTAGGCTGTAAAAGAAGAAATTGATAAAGTATGAAACCAATGGGCATTCGCGCACAGCAAAAAGAAAAAACTCGTCGCAGCTTAATCGATGCAGCATTTAGCCAACTCAGCGCCGATCGTAGTTTTTCCAATCTAAGCTTGAGAGAAGTCGCTCGTGAGGCTGGAATAGCACCGACTTCCTTTTATCGTCACTTCAAAGACATGGATGAGCTTGGCTTAACCATGGTTGATGAAGGTGGCTTACTGCTGCGCCAGTTAATGCGTCAAGCTAGGCAACGCATAGTAAAAGAAGGCAGTGTGATTCGTACATCGGTTGAAACCTTTATGGAATTCATTGAAAGCAGCCCTAACGTATTCAGACTGTTATTGCGAGAGCGCTCAGGAACTTCATTTGAGTTTCGTGCAGCGGTAGCTCGTGAGATACAGCACTTCTCTGCTGAGTTAACCGAATATTTGATAACGACTGGCATGACACGAGACGAAGCTTTTACTCAAGCTGAAGCCTCCGTTATCTTGGTCTTCAACTCAGGGGCAGAAGCATTAGATTTAGATCGACGTCAGCGAGATGAACTGGCTGAACGCTTGATCATGCAATTGCGAATGATGGCCAAAGGGGCTTTTTGGTATCGTAAAGAACGTGAACGTAACCGATTAAAAGGCGGGATTGAATAATGTCGAATGAAAATAATACTGTAAACCGTGGTTCAGAAAGAAAGACACTCGTACTTGCTGTTATTGCCGGTGTGTGTGGTGATGCTCTGTTATCTTGGGTAACAATGAGCGAAGTGGGCTTCTCTATTTTCCCACTGATTGCTTTAGTCTTGGCTGTACAAGCACTTTACCAAGAGTACCTAACTAACCCAGTATCTGAAGATATTCCACTAGTAGGTTTGGCTTGTTTCTTTGTAGGTGCATTTGGCCACTCGGCTTTTGTGAAGGCACAACACCCTGATGCTGGCTCAAACTTCTTTGCGATTATTGTCGCGATGTTGCTTCTTGCATGGGTAGGTAAGAAACTCGGCTTTATCGGCAAAACTGCTTAAGCTGATTTAGAAATTAAAAAAACGAGCCAATGGGCTCGTTTTTTTGTATCTGCTGTTTGGCTTAGACCTGAAAGCGATACTTACGCTTTACGCTCTAGGAATACGCCAGCTTCCATGTGGTGCGTGTAAGGGAACTGGTCAAACAGAGCAAAACGAGTGATGTCGTGCGTTTCGCTTAGGATGTCTAGGTTCTCTTTCAATGTTTCAGGGTTACAAGAGATGTACATGATACGCTCGTAGCCTTGAACCATCTTACAAGTATCAACATCCATACCTGAACGCGGTGGATCAACAAAGATAGTGTTGCAGTTGTAGCTCTTAAGATCGATGTTCGCTTGCTGTAGACGACGGAACTCACGCTTGCCTTCCATTGCTACAGTAAAATCTTCTGCAGACATACGGATGATCTGAACATTTTCAATGTTGTTCGCAGCGATGTTGTATTGCGCAGATTCTACTGACGGTTTCGCCAGTTCAGTTGCCAGTACACGCTCGAAGTTTTGTGCTAGCGCTAATGAGAAGTTACCGTTACCACAGTAAAGCTCAAGTAAGTCGCCTTTGCTGTCTTGAGTACAATCGACAGCCCATTCCAACATTTTCTCTGCCACTTTGCCGTTGGGTTGAGTAAAGCTGTTCTCTACTTGTTGGTAGATGTAGCTATCACCATTCACATCTAGCTTTTCAATTACGTAGTCGCGGTCCAGTACGATTTTCATCTTACGCGCACGGCCAATCAGGTTTAGGTTAAAACCTTCATCGTTTAATTGCTGCTTAAGTGCTTTAGCATCTTGAATCCACTGTTCACCTAATTGACGGTGGTAAAGCAATGACACCAAAATTTCGCCGCTTAACGTAGAAAGGAAGTCTACTTGGAATAGCTTGTGGCGCAGAGAGTGGTTGTCCTTCATTGCATCTGTTAATAGAGGCATTAGGTCATTGATAAGACGGCTAGCTGCAGGGAACTGGTCTACGCGGTATTTTTCTTTAGTCTCTTGATTGAACATGACGTAATACATATCGTCACCTTCATGCCACACGCGGAACTCAGCACGCATGCGGTAGTGTTGTTCTGGAGATTCATACACTTCCAGTTCAGGCACATCATATTCTGAGAACATTTCTGTAAGACGCTCTGTCTTTTCTGCCAGTTGTTCTTGGTAGCGTTGCGGGTTTACATCTAAATTCGCCATTGTTATGCCTTTTGCTGTCGTGCTTTTAAATCAAGAGCGCAGATTTTATTCAATCACAGGCGCTTGTCCAGTGTTGAGAGCCATTCAATGTAAATCGACCATGAAAACTATAGCTTATAACTATCTTAGACTAGACAAATGATTCATAGGTCAATACTATCTTCGGCAAGCTGGTGTCATTTAGATGTATAGATGGCTGAAGAGGGAATCTGGTGTAAATCCAGAACTGACGCGCAGCGGTAAAAGAGAACGAGTATTCATAAGACACTGCAAATAGCTTTTTGTGGGAAGTCGAATATTAGGTAACCATAAGGGTTGTGCTCTTGAGTCCGAATACCTGCCAGCGGCCAAGTCATAAGATGTGGTTTGGTAGGACTTTACGCGATTTAGGATCACAACATGAACAAATCCCTTTTAGCGGTTGCTGTAGCATCGCTGCTTTCACCTATCTCCAATTTACACGCCCAACAAGCATCTGCCGACGAAACCATGGTGGTTACGGCTAACCGTTTTGAGCAAAGCACGGAAAGTGTTGTCGCTCAAGTTGAAGTAGTAACACGCCAAGATATCGATCGAATTCAAGCTAAGTCTCTAACAGATGTGTTTAGACGATTGACGGGTATTCAGGTTTCACAAAATGGAGGCCGAGGACAGCAAGCTTCGATCTTTGTTCGTGGTGCTAACTCTGATCAAGTGCTTGTTCTCATTGATGGTATTCGTTTTGCGCGAGCTGCAAAGGGTGGTGTCGATTTTAGCCAGTTACCAATTACATTCGTTGACCGAGTGGAATACGTTCGAGGAGCTCGTGCCGCTATGTATGGCTCAGAAGCTATCGGCGGTGTTATCAACATTATTACTGTTGCAAACTCTGACAATGAAAAAACGGCAGTTAGTGCAGGTTTAGGAAGCTTAGATTACCAAGAGCTGAGCTTTGTTAGTGGTACTAAGGTCGGTGAAAATGGTCACTTGAACGTATCTGTTGGTTACGATTCCGATGAGGGATACAACGTTCATCCATTACCAGGTGTTAATGATGGTGATCGCCATGGTTTTGAATCACGCAATGCTCTAATTGGTTATGTTCATAATTTTGATCAGCAATGGAGTGGCTTCGCGAATTTCCGTATGTTTGAAACCATTTCTCAGTACGATGGTTCATTTGGTACAGACCATTCTTACAAAGAAGCTGAAGTTCAAAATTCGACCTTTGCTACTGGTGTTAAATATAGTGGCAGTGAACTTAAGTCTGATTTCTTAGTTAACTATCAGAATCAAGATAACTGGAACTACGAACAGTCTTTAGGCAAGAACTCAGCGTCAGCAACATCTGATGAGCTTGAACAGCTAAATGTTCAATGGGTGAATTCATACAAACTAACGTCGTCACTGACTCTTAGTGGTGGTGTAGATTGGCGTGATGAGGCTTATATTGTTAAGCCTTCGAATACTGAATACGACAGAACGAATGTTGCGTACTTCGCTGCATTAAACGCAGATGCGGATAAAGTGTTCGGAGAACTGAGTCTTCGTGTTGATGACAATGAGCAGTTTGGTACAGAAACTACTTACAACACAGGGTTAGGCTATCGTTATGCTGAGTGGCTTGTTGTAAAAGCAGCTTATGGCACATCTTTCAAAGCACCTAACTTGTATCAACTATATAGCTACTACGGTAATGCACAGTTAGAAGCTGAAAAGGCAGATTCATTTGAACTGACTTTTGGTGGCTTAATCAAGGATGTTGATTGGTCGATTACTGGCTATGACACGAACGTCGAAGACTTAATTGATTACAACTACGCGACAAGTAAGTACTACAATACCGATGGCGAAAGCCAATTACGTGGTGTGGAAATGGTCGTTGGATTTGATACTAGCTTTATTAACCACCAAGTGAGCGCTAATTTCCAAGACCCAGAAGATCAATCTGGTGAGCAACTGATACGCCGAGCTAAGAAGATTTACAAGTATAATGCAGTGGCTAGTTTCGATGATGTTGATGTTTCATTAGGTTTCCAATATGTAGGTGAGAGACCGGACTTCTCTGAAGATCTCGCAGCGTATAGCTTGTTTGATGTTTCAGTGAACTACTATGCGAATGAAAACCTTACTTTAAATGGTCGAGTGGATAACTTAACTGACGAAGAGTACGAGACTGCTGGTGGATACCCATCACCAGAGCGTACATATTACGTGAATGCTACTTACCAATTCTAATTATCACCTAAACCGCCTTCGGGCGGTTTTTTCTTATTGGGTATATCAATGAAAAAGAAAGTCGTCATAAGTTGGTCGTCAGGCAAAGACTCTACATTAACCCTAGAACGTCTACTTGAAAGCACCGAGTATGAAGTTGTTGCTCTCTATACTACGTATGTTGGTGATGAGGTTCCTTTCCAAGTCACGTCAATCGAGGTTGTCGGAATGCAGGCAACATTGTTCGGCTTGCCATTAATAACGATTGAGCTGCCGGAAGTCTTCCCAAGTAACGAGATCTATCAAAGTACGATTGTTACGGCGCTTAAAGGATCGGGTTTATCTATTGATGCCGTGGCATTCGGCGATATGTTTTGCAATGGTATTGCTGACTACCGAAGAAGTTATATAGAACCTGCGGGCTGGGAGTGTGTATTTCCTCTACTGGGAGAGAGTAGCCAAACTCTGGCTCAAGAAATCATAAATAGAGGAATCGAAACCTTTCTCGTCACAGTTGATAGCGATGCATTAGACATGAGCTATTGCGGGAAAGAATACACGCCTGAACTAATAGACAGTTTGCCAAGTCACGTCGACCCATGTGGAGAAGATGGTGAGTTCCATACCTTAGTCACGTCAGCGCCATGCTTTAAAGGTAAGCTTAAGATAGAGCTAGAAAATGTAGAGCAGGGTGAGCGCTTTGGGCATCAACGCTACCGAGCTTGCATTATGTAGAGTGATGATTGGCGAAAACTAGGTGAAGGGGTATCATTGCTGTGGAACTTATTACAGGTAATGGTTGTGTCAGAAAGCATACAAAAAAACATATTGGTCTTTGATTCTGGAGTTGGCGGTCTGTCTGTATATAAAGAGATAAGCCAGTTACTACCCAATCACAACTATATCTATGTATTCGATAACGAGGCTTACCCTTATGGTGAGCTCGATCAGCAAGTCCTCATTCAGCGAGTCCAAAGTATCGTCGCCAGTTTTGTGGCGAGTCACGCTATTGATATCGTGGTGATAGCTTGTAATACGGCCAGTACGATAGTCCTGCCGACACTTCGCGCTAATAACCTTATCCCTATTGTCGGCGTAGTCCCGGCAATCAAACCTGCTTCGTTACTGGCTAATAAAGCGGTTGGCCTTATTGCGACTCCCGCGACGATTACTCGTGAATACACACACGAGCTCATCAAAAACTTCTCGAGTAATAAAAGAGTAGAGCTGTTGGGTTCTACTCGGCTGGTGGATATGGCCGAAGATAAACTCAGAGGCGAGGAGATTAGCCTTGAAGAGTTACAGCAAATCCTTCAGCCGATGATCAACACAATTGATGTGGCTGTATTAGGATGTACTCATTTCCCATTGATCAAATCAGAGATTCAACAAGTACTAGGTGAAAGTGTAGTGCTGATAGATTCTGGTAAAGCGATAGCTAAGCGGGTTCAAGATTTGTTGGGTTTGGAAAGCGTTAATAAAGAAGGGGGAGTACGTGAAGTTTTTTGTAGTGCACTTCCTAAAAAAGAAAGTGCACTAAATAGTATGTTAAAGCAGTTAGGGTTTAGCTCAGTTCAGATTCGTCCGCTTCAGGATGTTTAGGATCATTTGCAACACGTACTTTTAAAGTGCGTTGCATGTAATCTTTATCGTTAAGTGCAGAGATTGCATGATTCACATCATTACTTGCCATAACAACAAATCCAAAGCCTCTTCTTTTACCAGTACGTTTGTCTTTCATTAAACGTACTGCAAATACTTCACCATGCTCTGAGAATAATTCACGTACATGTGATTCGTTCGCTTTGTATGGAAGGTTACCCACATAAAGTGTTTTGGTTGAAGCCTTAGGTTCTGAATCTGATTTTGAGTCGGTGCTTGAAAAGTTAACAACAAAAGCGGAAGCCAAGACACCAAGGATAAAGGTAATTGCAGGCGATATATCTACCTGAGAGAAAACAATGCCGCCTAATACAGCCAGTGCGACAATTAACAACATCGATTTTTTTGAGTTCATATCGGAATACTACATATTAATAAACGAAATAGACGCATCTACCATTAACAAAATAGACACATGAATCTTACGTTCATGGCTTCCATTTTTCCAATGTATTGCTGTGATACGTCTCAAATGTTTAGTTTTTATTCGAAAAATGCGGATCTGGTGGCTTTTTAGGCGAACAAAACTTTTATTTCAAAAAGCCCTTGTGCTCCATCTCAATCTCTCTATAATGCCGCCTCACCGACACGGAGTGAGACGAAAGTCACACAGCGAAATCGGTAGAGAAAAAGAGTTTGAAAATAACCCTTGACTCTCAAAGTGGTGCAGGTATAGTACGCACCCCTAGCGAATGAGATGTGAATCACAAAACGCTAGCGCTCTTTAACAATTTAAACCTATCAATCTGTGTGGGCACTCGTTGATGAATATCAAAACGTTTTATCGTTAGATAAAACAGATTCTTCGGAATCAAAATTGATTTCAATGAACTGAGTGACCAATACG